>CATLEQ010000075.1 GCA_949915905.1 uncultured Lachnospiraceae bacterium
CTGTCCGGCGTGGCGGAATTGCTCCGCAAAAATAATACCGCCGAATGAGGAAACGTCACCGTGAGGGTGTTTCCCAAAATCTCCCCGTCATCCAGCGCGATTTGCGTGTCATACTCAAATATCCTCACCACCATGCTGTTATCGGGTCCGCTCTGACACTCCAAATGGTACTTCCGCGCCTTTCTTCCTAATATTTTAAAACAAGTGTCCGTGATTCGCTTCTCCATGTTTCCGTCCTGCTGGTTCATAAAGTGCTCGTTCACCGAAAAGACAATTTCCTCCGCTCCCGAATAATCCTCTTCGAACAGTCCGTTAATCAGCGGAACAATCAGTCCCCTGCAATCATTTAACAACGTGCGGAACACGTCGTCGTACGTTGTGTGTGATGTTTGCATCTCTCCCATTGACATCCCTCTCTTTCTCTGCTGTTTGAGAGGTCACTAATGGCCGGATGGAGTTCAAACCAACACGGCATCCTTCAAAGCGGAAGTTCTCGCGTGAATTTATATTCTCGCCCCTTCCAACCGCGGCTTTTTATGAAACCTCTCTGCTATTTTCTTAATGGGTTACAAGCATTGAGATTTCCGTATGTGCGCCATATGGCCGAAATGATTCAGAACTGTAAATCATTTGGAAGTTGGAAACGGCCTAAATGTAATGCATCCAAACTGTTTCCCGAGAAATTTTAATGCTTTACCAGAAATATAACATAGATGGGAAAAATGCGCAAGTAGGAAAGGGATGTGTTTATCAGAGACAAAATTAGAGTTACTTTTCACGGGGTGGGGAAATAGTTTAGTGATTGACTATTTTAAAGGTATCCCTTCTCATTTGGTTGAAAGTCTGCTAAAATAATGGGGTGGGTTTCGTAGGATAAGTTTATGAGACGAGGAGGACGGATATGGCACTTCCCATTAATATTTCTGATTTGATTAATAGACGGGTGGTCGAGAATGCCCGTGTGGAATATAAAAGCGATTGGTATCCGGAGCCGATTCTACATTCCATTTGTGCCTTTGCGAATGATATTGACAATTGGGGCGGCGGTTATATCATCATAGGAGTTGAAGAGGAAGACGGCCTACCCAAATTTCCGGTGAAGGGGCTTGAAAAAAGTTCTATTGACCGTATCAATAAAGAACTTTTACAGAAGTGTAATTTAATTGAGCCGCGTTATATTCCAATTGTGGATCAGGTGGCTTATGAGGAAAAGGAGATTATCGTCCTTTGGATACCAGGTGGGGCAGACCGTCCGTATAAATGTCCGGTCGCTTTTCCAACGGCCAAGTCGGCAAAAGCGGATAAGGCATATTATATTCGTAAGATGTCAAATAGTATTAAGGCGAACCAACTGGAAGAGAGGGAGTTATTCATGTTGGCTAACAATCAGCCATACGATGACAGGCCAAATCTTACCGCACGTGTCGAGGATTTGAAATCCAGTTTGATTTCTGAATTTCTATATGCCGTGAATAGTGATTTGCATCAGGCATCTTTAAGACAACCCGTGGAGGAAACGGCGAATTCCATGCGGCTGATTGGTGGTCCGTCCGAGATGAAGAAGCCCTTGAATGTCGGACTGATGTTTTTTAATGATAGGCCGGATAGTTTTTTTCCATACGCCCGTATCGAAGTTGTTGACAAGCCGGATCCAACTGGTATTGGCATGACGGAGAAAGTGTTTACCGGACCGTTGGATCGACAGTTACGGGATGCGTTAAGTTATATTAGAAATTATATCATTAAAGAAAAGGTGACGAAAATCTCTGGTCAGGCGGAGGCGGAGAGGGTTTTTAATTTCCCGTATGAGGCCGTGGAAGAAAGCTTGTGCAACGCCGTATACCACAAGTCGTATCAAATCGGTGAACCGGTGACCGTCACGGTCACGCCGGAAAAAATGGAAATTACCAGTTTGCCGGGGCCGGACAGGACTATTTCCGATGAAGATATTTTGAATCGCCGCCTTGTTTCCAGACGTTACCGGAACCGTCGTATCGGCGATTTTTTGAAAGAATTAAAGTTGGTCGAGGGACGCAATACCGGCATCCCCACGATTCTTCGTGCAATGGAAAGGAATGGTTCCAAGCCGCCGGTCTTTGAGACGGATGAAGAACGCAGTTATTTTACGGTTACCTTGCCCGTTCAAGAAAAATTTTTACCTTCATATGTGGAATCTGACATAAAGCAGAAAAAGCGGAGCCGGTTTGCGGAATTAAAAGGGCTTGTCATTCCTATGCTGGGGTAAAATTTATCATTATAATTTGACAGATTTATACTTGACTATTTATCCTGTTCTGCTTATAATATCCGTGTGGAAAAGATAAGCAAAGGCGATGACGAAGACAGTAGAAAGCGCGGTGAAGTTTCAGCGAGCCGGGGAGGGTGCAAGCCCGGTACGAGTAACGTGTTTTTGAAAATCACTTCCGAGCCGCAGTACCTGAAATTCAGTTATTTTTGATTCCCGCGGGCAACGGGTCAAACGGGAGTGCTGACTTGAAGAGTAGGGACTGCCGGGATTCCTCCGTTATGGGAACGCATATAAAGGGGTGGTACGCCATGTCGGAGTATGTTGTAACGGGTGGTTTATAAACGAAGCATAAAGTCTTCGTCCTTTTACAGGATGAGGGCTTTTTGTAATATTAGGAAACATTATTTCCTAATATTACAAAAACCCTCTGGAAGGATGCGCGCGAGCGCGAAAGGAATCTTGTTTTCGTCATTAATTTAGGAAAGGAGAGATGTCATGTACAAGAAAGTCTCGACGGACATGAATTTCGTGGAACGCGAAAAGGAAGTGGAGCAGTTTTGGAAAGACAATGATATTTTCGAAAAGAGCATGAAGGAGCGGGAGGGGAGTCCGATGTACACCTTCTACGACGGCCCGCCGACCGCGAACGGCAAGCCGCACATCGGGCACGTGCTGACGCGTGTCATCAAGGACATGATTCCTCGCTATCGCACCATGAAGGGTTACCAGGTTCCGCGTAAGGCGGGATGGGACACCCATGGCCTGCCGGTGGAGCTGGAAGTGGAAAGGCTTCTGGGACTGGACGGAAAGGATCAGATTGAAGAGTACGGACTGGAACCGTTCATCAACAAGTGTAAGGAGAGCGTGTGGAAATACAAAGGCATGTGGGAGGATTTCTCCGGCACGGTCGGATTTTGGGCGGACATGGACAATCCGTATGTCACTTATCACAATGATTTCATTGAGTCCGAGTGGTGGGCGTTGAAACAGATTTGGGACAAGGGATTGCTTTACAAGGGCTTCAAGATTGTACCATACTGCCCGCGCTGCGGAACCCCGCTTTCCGCGCAGGAGGTGGCGCAGGGCTACAAGGATGTAAAGGAGCGTTCCGCGGTCGTACGCTTCAAGGTAAAAGACGAGGACGCTTACATCCTGGCATGGACGACCACGCCCTGGACGCTGCCGTCCAACCTGGCACTCTGTGTGAATCCGAATGAGGAATATGCGAAGGTAAAATGTGTGGATGGCAACATCTATTATATGGCGAGCGCGCTTTTGGACACCGTGCTTGGAAAGCTTGCGCAGGACGGCGTGCCGGCATATGAAGTGTTAGAAACGTATAAAGGAACCGATTTGGAATACAAAGAGTACGAGCCGTTGTACCAGTGTGCGGCTGACGCGGCGGCGAAGCAGAACAAGAAATCTTTCTTTGTCACCTGCGACACGTACGTCACGCTGACGGACGGTACGGGCGTGGTACACATTGCCCCGGCGTTTGGTGAGGATGACGCGAACGTGGGGCGGAAGTACGGCCTGCCGTTCGTACAGCTCGTGGACGAGAAGGGAAACATGGACGAGACGACGCCGTTTGCCGGATTGTTCGTAAAAAAGGCGGATCCGGAGGTGTTGAAGGACTTGGACGCGCGCGGCCTTCTGTTTGACGCGCCGAAGTTCGAGCACAGCTATCCGCATTGCTGGCGCTGTGACACGCCGCTCATTTACTACGCGCGCGAGTCCTGGTTCATTCGTATGACGGATGTCAAGGAGGACTTGATTGCCAATAATAACACCATCAACTGGATTCCCGAGAGCATCGGAAAGGGACGTTTCGGTGACTGGCTGGAAAACGTGCAGGATTGGGGCATCAGCCGTAACCGTTATTGGGGAACGCCGTTAAATATCTGGGAATGTGAGTGCGGACACATGCATTCGATTGGCAGCATCGAGGAATTGAAGTCGATGTCTGACAATTGCCCGGACGACATCGAATTGCATAGGCCATATATTGACGAAGTGACCATCAAGTGTCCAAAGTGCGGCAAGCCGATGCACCGCGTGCCGGAAGTGATCGACTGTTGGTTTGACAGCGGTTCCATGCCGTTTGCACAGCATCATTATCCGTTTGAAAATAAGGACGTGTTCGAGCAGCAGTTCCCTGCGCAGTTCATTTCCGAGGCGGTGGACCAGACAAGAGGGTGGTTTTACTCGCTTCTGGCGATTTCGACCCTGATATTTAACAAGGCGCCATACGAAAATGTCATCGTCCTCGGCCATGTGCAGGATGAAAACGGACAGAAAATGAGCAAGTCCAAGGGCAACGCGGTCGACCCGTTTGATGCGCTGGCACAGTACGGGGCGGACGCCGTCAGGTGGTACTTCTACGTCAACAGCGCGCCGTGGCTGCCGAACCGTTTCCATGGAAAGGCCGTGTTGGAGGGTCAGCGCAAATTCATGGGCACGCTTTGGAACACGTATGCATTTTTCGTGTTGTACGCGAATATAGATGATTTTGACGCGACGAAATACGCGCTGGAGTATGACAAATTGTCCGTCATGGATAAATGGCTTCTGTCCAGGCTGAACACTTTGATTGGCACCGTCGACGAACATCTGGAAAATTACCGGATTCCGGAGAGCGCGAGGGCGTTGCAGGAATTCGTGGACGACATGAGCAATTGGTATGTCCGCCGCAGCCGTGAGCGCTTCTGGGCGAAAGGCATGGAGCAGGATAAGGTTAATGCATACATGACGCTTTACACCGCGCTTGTTACGGTTTCAAAAGTGGCCGCGCCGATGATTCCGTTCATGACGGAGAGTATTTACCAGAACCTGGTGCGCAGCGTGGATGCCCAGGCACCGGAAAGTATCCATTTGTGTGATTTCCCGACGGCGGACGAGACTTGCGTCGACAAAGAACTGGAGACCAATATGGAGCGCGTGTTGAAGTTGGTAGTGATGGGGCGCGCCTGCCGTAACACGTCCAATATCAAGAACCGTCAACCGATTGGCCGGATGTTTGTAAAGGCCGGATTTGAATTGTCAGAATATTATGAGGAAATCATTGCTGACGAGTTAAATGTAAAGAACGTGGAATTTACGGAGGACGTGCGCAAATTTACGTCTTATAGCTTCAAGCCACAGCTTAAGACGGTGGGGCCGAAGTATGGAAAGCTCCTCGGCGGCATAAAGAATGCCTTGAATTCGCTTGACGGAAATGCGGCGATGGATGAATTAAACGCGTCCGGTTCGTTAAAACTTGACATAAACGGTCAAGAAGTGGTATTGTTTAAAGAAGATTTGCTTATTGATACCGCGCAGACCGAAGGGTACGTTTCTGAAAATGACGGAAATGTCACGGTAGTGTTGGACACGAACCTATCGAAGGAACTTTTGGAGGAAGGCTTCGTTCGAGAAATTGTCAGCAAGGTGCAGACGATGCGAAAGGAAGCAGGATTCGAGGTGATGGACAAGATTTACGTGACCTACGAAGGCAGCGGGAAGGCGGAGGATATATTTGCCAGGTTCCAGGCGGCCATAGGCGGGGAGGTGTTGGCCGTCGGCGTGGCGAAGGGACGGCCGGATGGATTTGTGAAGGAATGGAAAATCAATGGCGAATCGGTTACTATCGGAGTAAAAAAGGAAGGGAATTGAATCATCATGGAAAAGAAACCGTTTGATAAAGAAGAGTTTAAGGAAGCGGTGCGTGACAATGTAAAGATTTTGTTCCGCAGGACAATCGAGGAGGCGACGGACAACCAGGTTTTTCAGGCGGTATGTCTGGCGGCGAAGGACATCATCATTGATGACTGGCTTGCCTCGCAGGACGCTTACGCGAAGAGCAAGGCAAAGGTCGTATATTACATGTCGATGGAGTTCTTGATGGGGCGCGCTCTCGGCAACAATCTGATTAACATGCAGGCTCGTGACGGCGTGAAGGAAGCGTTGGACGAGATGGGCATCGACCTCAACAAGATCGAGGACGAGGAGCCGGACGCGGCACTTGGAAATGGTGGCCTGGGAAGGCTGGCGGCCTGCTTCCTTGATTCGTTGGCGACACTCAATTACCCGGCTTATGGCTGCGGCATTCGTTACCGCTATGGGATGTTTAAGCAGATCATCAAGGACGGTTACCAGATTGAAACTCCGGATGACTGGCTGAAGGTGGGCAACATGTTCGAGCTTCGTCGTGACGAGTACGCCAAGGAGGTACGTTTTGGCGGACACGTGCGTTTTGAGAAGAATCCGGAGACGGGAAGGGATGAATTCATTCAAGAAGATTTTGAATCCGTATTGGCGATTCCTTATGACATGCCGATCGTCGGGTATGGCAACCATGTGGTAAATACTTTGCGCATTTGGGATGCGGAACCGATTACGGAGTTCCGCTTGGACTCCTTTGACCGGGGGGATTATCACAAGGCGGTTGAACAGCGCAACCTGGCAAAAAACATCGTCGACGTGCTGTACCCGAACGACAACCATTATGCGGGCAAAGAGTTGCGTTTGAAACAGCAGTATTTCTTCATTTCCGCCAGCATTCAGACGTTGATTGCCAAGTATAAGAGGGAAAACGGACCGGACGTGCATAAATTGTACGAGAAGGTCGTCATTCAGATGAATGACACGCACCCGACCGTGGCCGTGCCCGAGTTGATGCATCAGTTGATTGACGTGGAAGGCCTGACGTGGGAAGAGGCGTGGGACGTCACGACCAGAACCTGCGCGTATACCAACCACACGATTATGTCGGAAGCGTTGGAGAAATGGCCGATTGACTTGTTCTCCAAGTTGTTGCCGCGTATTTACCAGATCGTGCAGGAGATTGACAAACGGTTTGTGAAAAAGGTGCGCGAGATGTATCCGGGCAACGAGCAAAAAGTGAAGAAGATGGCAATTCTTTACGACGGGCAGGTGCGCATGGCCAACATGGCAATTGTGGCCGGGTTTTCCGTAAATGGCGTGGCGTGTTTGCACACGGAAATCTTGAAGCACCAGGAGCTTAAGGACTTCTACGAAATGATGCCGGAAAAGTTTAACAATAAGACGAACGGTATTACGCAAAGACGTTTCCTCGCCCATGGCAACCCGCTCTTGGCCGCATGGATCACGAAGCACATCGGGGACGGCTGGATTACCGACTTGTCGCAGATTGCCAAGATTAAGCCGCTTATCGAGGATGATAAGGCGCGTGCCGAGTTCATGCGGATTAAGTATGAAAATAAGGTGCGCTTGGCGAAATATATCAAGGAGCACAACGGCATTGACGTGGATCCGCGCTCCATTTTCGACGTGCAGGTAAAGCGTTTGCACGAGTACAAGCGTCAGTTCCTGAACATTTTGCACGTGATGTATTTGTACAACCAGATTAAGGAGCATCCGGAGCTGCAGTTCTATCCGAGGACGTTCATCTTTGGCGGGAAGGCGGCTGCAGGCTACCAGAGGGCGAAGGAGACGATCAAGCTGATTAATTCCGTGGCCGAGGTCATCAATAACGATAGGAGCATCAACGGCAAAATCAAGGTCGTATTTATTGAGGATTACCGGGTCTCTAACGCCGAGTTGATTTTTGCGGCGGCGGATGTCAGCGAACAGATATCGACGGCTTCCAAGGAGGCCTCCGGCACGGGTAATATGAAGTTCATGTTAAACGGTGCTCCGACGTTGGGCACGATGGACGGCGCGAACGTGGAAATCGTGGAGGAAGTCGGCATTGAAAACGCGTTCATTTTTGGGTTGAGTTCCGAGGAGGTCATCAATTATGAAAATAACGGCGGTTACAATCCGACGGACATTTATTTCAATGATTGGGAATTGAAGCGTGTGGTTGACCAGTTGATGGATGGCACTTACGCGCACGGGAATCATGAGATGTATAAAAATCTCTACAATTCACTGTTGAACACGCAGTGCACGAACCGGGCGGACACGTATTTTATTTTGAAGGACTTCCGCTCCTACGCGGAGGCGCAAAAGCGCGTGGAGGAAGCATACCGTGACAGCGAGAGGTGGGCTCGGATGGCGATGCTCCAAACGGCCTGCTGCGGCAAGTTTTCTTCCGACCGTACCATTGAAGAGTACGTGAAAGATATTTGGAAATTAGAGAAGGTTAAAGTGCCTTACGAGGCATAAATAAAAAAAGTTCTTCGTATACTTAGTATATGGAGGACTTTTTTTATGAGAAAAAAGACATTGGGGCAAGGGGTTTCGTCAACTCTTTCGTTTATCGTGGTTTTGTTTTTGCTTCCTTATATTATAACGGTGTTTATGCATGGTGCCAGCTTTCAGGCATCAGGTACGAACGCTCAGGCGGCTGTGGAGGTTCGGGTGCAAAAAGAGGACGGAAGTGAAGAGGTGGTTGCCGTGTCGTGGGAGGAATTTTTTCTGGGAGCCCTGGCTCGTGAAATACCGGAAAATAGTGAGTTGGAGTTTATAAAGGCGCAGGCGGTGCTTTTGCGTACCAATATATACCGGACGCTGAGCAATGCGGAAAGCCCGGTATTGGAGGATATGTTTTTGACGAAGGAGGAATTGGAAAAGAAATGTATGAATTTATCAGATTCGGCATATTATGAAAAATTGAAACAAGCCATGGCGGAGACGAGGCAAGAGGTGTTGTTTTATGGGGAATCCTATGCGACGGTGCCTTTTCATCAGTCAAGCAGCGGTGCGACAAGGGACTATAAGGAGGTGACGGGGCGGGATGATTGTCCTTACGTGGTTATCCGGGAGTGTCCGTTAGACAAAGAGGCGGAAGACGAGATGCAGGTGGCGACCTTTGATTTTAAGGAAGTACAGAAAAAATGCCAGTCCTTTTTAGTTGCGGTTACTGAGGAGGAGGCAGAAAAGATTTATCAGTTTGCGGATTTTGAAATCATGTCTTACGACTCGGCGGGATACGTGGCAGAGCTTCGAATTGGAGATACCCGTATTACGGGAGATCAATTCCGGGACGCGCTGTCCCTGCCGTCCAGTTCATTTTCTCTGGAGGACGCGGATGGAAAGCTACGCATTGTGACGATGGGAAACGGGCATGGATTGGGAATGAGCCAGTGGACGGCGAACGAGATGGCAAAGGAAGGAAAAAATTATCAGGAAATTTTGCGGTTTTTTTATGAAGGAACAAATTTGACCAAGAAAACGGTTGGATTGGAAAATCAATGAATAAGGTTGCCCATTTTCGGCAAAAATAAGATAGCGTAAAGAAATCAATCAGAAAGAACAAGGTTGACTTTCAGGGCGATATTTTATAAACAGAGGTGAAGAAAATGGGCAATAATGAAAAAAGAAACGGCTCCTCTATCTGGAAGGGGAAAGGAGCAGCGATTACGCTGGCGGTCTGCTTTGTCGGAGTGATTGCCTTAGTGGGAGCTTTTACATTGCACGATTATAGGGATCGCACACAGCAGCTTGCGGCGGAGGACAAAGACAAGGATGACGATAAGGATGAAAAGAATCAAAGCAAGGCGGTGACAACCGACGACATCGTATTGCCAAAGACGGATGATTTGGCATCCAAGGACAAGGAAGATGAAAAAGACGGAACGGAAAGTACCGAAAACAACGGAGCACAAGGCGATACGCAGGAACAAGCTCCGGCCGTGACGGAAACGCAGGCGACCCAGGTATGGTTTGACGATGAAAGCACGTTGGAATGGCCGACAAGCGGTTCCGTGATTATCAGCTACAGCATGGACAAAACGGTGTATTTTTCTACGCTGGATCAGTATAAGTACAATCCGGCCTTGATTATCGGAGGAAACGTGGGAGAATATGTTCAGGCATCCGCGCCGGGATTTGTGATAAACGTGGAGCAAAATGCACAGACCGGAGTGACGGTGACATTGGACATGGGAAATGGGTACACGGCCATTTATGGGCAGCTTAAGGATGTTCCGGTAGAAATTGGTGATTATGTAAATACCGGCGCACTTCTAGGCTATGTGAGCGAGCCGACGAAGTATTACTCGGTGGAAGGCCCGAATCTGTATTTTGAGATTCAAAAAGACGGGGTTCCGGTGAATCCGCTTGATTTCGTGGAATAAGGGCGTGTGACAACAACTGGCTTTCATCCATGGCGATTCTTCATAGATAGGAGACGGAATCAGTTGTTGTTCGGCCGGTTAAAAAGAATAGTTATAAACAAGTTATAGTTTAGTTAGGAATAAAAAAACACCGTTATTGCAACGTTTCCTTTGATTTATTACGTAGGAAAATAATTGTAATAACGGTGGTTTTTTATGCTAAAAACGTAGAAAAATAATTGATATGACGTAGATTTTTTATTTTTAATGCGGTGAGTTGTCATGGTTAAGACGGTGGGAGTGCATTGTGAAAGCGTAGGTTTTTTATTGAGCTTATAAGAATCAAGCGGTTTGGCATGAAAAACGTAGATTTTTTATAGAAAAGCGTAGATATTTCATTCCCGCGGGCAACGAGCCAAGCGGCCATGCTTGCATGGACATTTGGCGACTGCCGCGAGGGTGCAATACCTCATAGCTTGCTGTGGGGTATTGCACTGAAAAACGTAGAAAAATCATAGTAAAAGGAGGTATGAAAAATGAAAAAGCACCGCTTTTAGCGCACGGTTTCGTAGCCGTTTGGGCATTCCGCCCATGGAAAGTAATGGGAAAAATAAAAAAGCACCGTTTTTAAGGCGCGCTTATTGACAAAGCGTAGCTTTTTTATTATTATTACTATGGGTGAGTAATATACGGAGAGAAAAGGAGTATAAAATACGAGATGAGGGGGAAGAGAGAGACCAAAATCTATATGCCGGCCAATTATGAAAAGTCGAACAAGCTAATCACGGGAAAATCCAATATGACATTATCAGAACAAAAGACCATCGCCTATGCGTTGCGCAAGTTGCGGGACGTTCAGGTGATGCGCCCTGACCATCGTTTTACCGAGGAAGAGATGCGCATGGGCATCAAGGTAGAGATGAGTCCGAGGGAGTTTGTGCGCGAGGTATTTAAGGGGAAGAATGCCACGTCCATCGGCAAGGTGCTCAGTACGATAGCGGCGGGACTTCACAGTTCGACGATTTTGCTTGAGACGGAAGAGGGGAATCCCGAGAACTGGAAGACTTATTCGTTTATCAAGACTTGTGAATATAAAGACGGCATATTTTCCATCACGTTCCACGAAGAGGCAAGCGTGTACCTTGTCAATCTGCAGGATCATGGAAATTTTACCCTGCTGGATTACAATGTGGTGAGCGAGCTTGATTCTTCCTATGCGGTGCGGGTATATGAGTACATTGAAAAGGAGTATCGGCGGCAGATTGCGCGGGATAAGTCGTTAAAAACGGTGGAATTTTATGTGGACATGGTGGAGTTTAAGACTAGCATCGGCGTTATCGACCCGGACAACCACAAGGTGAAGGAATTGTTAAACGCATATCCCGCCCCGTCCAACGTGCGGTATAATTATAAAGAGCGGATTGAGCTGATGGAAAAGTTGGCGGACATTGACCGCAACATGAACACGACGACCAAGCTTCAGAGAAGGCAGGCATGTAAGTATAACAAATTTTACGAATTGCGCAGGAACGTGCTCGAAGTGGCAAAAAGCCAGATAAACTCCGTGGATTTTTATAATCTGGCGTTTGACTATGAGGCAGTGTGCGCACCCGGCGGAAAGCGCGTGGTGGGTATTCATTTTACTATATATAATAAGAAAGATTACAATGAAGCGAAGGAGAGCTATGAACAGATAGAACTGCCATTGGGAATCGAAGACCATGTGGAAACCGTGGATAACGGGGAGGCTGCAGGTGGCGCGGACAGAGTGGAAACCTTGGATGGCATGGGGACAAGTGGGCGTGTAAGAAGCGTGAATACCGCGGCTCTTGTGGAAAATGCGGATTCTGTGGAAACCATGGACGGCGCGGGCTTCGCAAAAAGTGTGGATAATGTGGATTTTGTGGAAAAGGCAAGAGCCATGGAAAATATGACGGAGAGCGAAGTAGTCGGAGTTCCGTATGAGTATCAGACCATTGAGCATGTCGCGGCCGTTATAGACGGGCTTGGCATAGAGGCCTATTTAAAAACGTATCACCAGTACCCGTGCAAAGTGGATTGTATGAAAAAGAACGAGGTGACACTTTTAAAGGATGTCACGAGAACGCTGATAGAGGAAATATTTGATTTGGCGGTAAAACAAAAGACGATTCAAAATATTATCACCGCGGCAGAATACCAACAAATACGGATTGTGGATAACTTGTTATATGTGAAAAAGATGCATGACAAGGGAATGGAGATTGACAATCTGGAAGGATATCTGACGGCGGCGATGAAGGAAGATTATGCCGCGTCAGAGGGCATCGGGATGAAGGGCACAAAGAACTCAAATAAGAATGCGGCAAAGAAGGCGGGGGCTTTTTCACGGCGCCATTATAATATGGAAGAATTGGAGTCGGAACTTCTCAAGTGTAAGGGGTAGTTACTATTCACATGGGTTAAGCCGTGAATTATAAGGGGTAAACAAATGAATTATACATACATTGTGAAATGCAAGGATAATACGCTTTATACCGGCTGGACGAATGATTTGGAAAAGCGCATGCACGCGCACAACGAGGGAAAGGGCGCAAAATACACGAAGTCCAGAAAGCCGGTGACCTTGGTCTATTACGAGGCATTTCAG
>CATLEQ010000076.1 GCA_949915905.1 uncultured Lachnospiraceae bacterium
TACCACACGCTGGGTGCGTATAAGTGGAAGGAACTGGGGTATGAGTACCCGTTGGAGGGAATTGACGCGCCGAGCCGGGAGCGGATACAAAACGCGAACCGAATTTTACACACGGGGAAATAGGAGTTTGCCGTCCATGTCGTTTTGAGAATAAAATAGAGGGAACTTGTGAAGAATGTATACTGAGCGGCAGAATTAACTGCCGCTTAGTATACATCTGATGCGCACGGCCACATAAGGAAATATGCCGCTTTGCGGCCGTGGCCGGCGCAATACTTACGGCAGATTTTATCTGCCGTAAGTATTGTAATGAGCATTTGGCGGAAAGGAAGTTCCATCTATGAACGATCAAAACATGACAAAGCAAGAAAGAAAAAAAGAATCCATCTGGCAGCAGTCCATTTATGCCTTGGCGCGTCCGACGCTGCCGGGCAACATGGCGGTGGACACGGTGGTCATCGGCGGAGGAATGACGGGAATTTTGACGGCGTATTTTCTGCAGCAGAGCGGGCGGGAGTGCGTCGTGCTGGAGGCGGACGGCATCGGCGGGGGGCAGACTGCCCGCACGACGGCGAAAATCACTTCCCAGCACGGCCTTATATATCAGAAATTATGTAAAGTGGTTGGAACAGAACAAGCCCGCCGGTACGCGAAGGCAAATGAAGATGCAATCGGCCGGTACCAGATTTTAATTGAGAAGTATGGGATTTCTTGCGGATTTCGGAAGTGCGACGCATACCTTTATACAACGGATGGCGGAAAGGATGCCAGGCTCTTGCGGGATGAATATAAGTTTGCTAGGGAACTGGGACTTGCGGCGGAAATGACGACGAAGACGGAGCTTCCCTTCGAAGTGTCAGGAGCCTTGTGTTTTCACGACCAGGCGACGTTTCATCCGTTAAAATTCCTTTATGCGATGGCGGAAAAGGTGACGGTTTATGAGCGGACGAAGGTGCTGCGTGTCGTGCCGATGAGCAAAGATAGCGGCCATATGCATGCCAACGCGGTCATTACCAACCACGGGACGGTGCAGGCGCGGCAGGTGGTGTTTGCCTGCCATTATCCGTTCGTCAATCGTCCGGGATACTATTTTTTGCGCATGCACCAGGAGCGAAGCTACGTGCTGGGACTTTCGGGGACGGCGTTTCAAGGGGAAAATCGGATGAAGAACCTATACCTGGGAATCGGCGGGGAGGCATTGTCATTTCGCGGCGCGGGTGACATTTTGCTTTTGGGCGGCAGCAGCCATAGGACGGGAGAGAACCCGTGCAATCAGTACGAATATTTACAAAAGCAGGCGGATAAGTACTGGCCGGAATGTAAGGAAGTGGCGAGATGGTCGGCACAGGACTGCATGACACTGGACCAGATTCCCTATGTCGGGAAATTTTGCGGCAAATTGGGAGAAAAATCCAACACGGAAGCGGATACGTGGTACGTGGCGACCGGTTTTGGAAAGTGGGGCATGACCTCTTCCATGGCGGCGGCACTCTTGCTTACGGATTTACTAAATGGCCGAAAAAATGCGTATGCGGACGTGTATTCACCCCGGCGAAAGACACTTGCCGCCTCGGCGAAAACATTTGTCACGGAAGGAAAATATGCCGCCGTCAACCTTTTAAAAGAAAAATGGGGTCGCGCGGAAAAGGGAAATGTCCGGGAGGAAGCGAAACGAATGCATCCGGGGGAATGCAAGGTGATTGAAAAGGACAAGGAAAAGCTGGGCATCTATAAGGATGACAAAGAAAACGTATACGTCGTGTCCGTAAAATGTCCGCACCTGGGATGTCTTCTTTCATGGAACGCGGATGAAAAGAGTTGGGATTGTCCATGCCACGGTTCACGTTTTTCTTACACCGGCGAATTGCTCGACGGACCCGCCCAGACGAAGACCACCGTCGCTTGATCACTGCGGGCGGGGAGGGCGTAAAAAGGAACAGAACTGCAAGGGGAGTAAAGATATCTCTTGATTTTCTAAAAATGATAAGGAAGTGGTAAATTCGAACGTTTTTCGAAAACGTGGTATTTTGTGGATAAGACAGAACTGATTAACAAGTTACTGGAAAAGGACGAGACGGAAAAGTTCATTTGCAACAGCCGCGCTCCGGCGCGAGAGTCCGGCAAGCCGGACTCTTTGTTTTAATGGTTCGCGCCATGCCCATGCCCGTGTCCATGCGGGCCATGGCCGTTTGCCGAATTTCCGTTGTTTGCCTCGCCGCCGTCACAAGGCGGCGTGGAGCCGTTGTTTTCCGCATCGTCGTCTTTCTGGCCATTTGCCAAATCGTCCATCAAGTCATTAATTTGCCGCATGGTAAGCCCCTTCACGTCATCAATCGTTATGTCCGGATCCAGCCGCCGCAGTTCCAGGAACGCCTGGTATTTGCCGACGGACAGACCTGCGGAATGCGCTTCCTCCACAAGGTCATAACTGCCCGCGTGGCAGCAGGCGTTTTCATGGCTCCGGGTACAAGTCTCGATGTTGTAAAGCATTTCCTCGTTCCGTTTCTCATTCTGCCCGACGACGGAAATGGTCAACGCCTCGTCCCGATCCAGGTATGCGGCAATGTCCTCCGAATTCAATATCGCGTCAAGCGCGCTCATGTAGTCCATGTGACGCACGTTGACGGCGTTTGAGAGACGAAGGCCGTCGTCATCATAGGCGGTGACGGAAATGACTTTGCCAAACGGGTTGACATTCAGCTCGATGGACGGATTTATGTCGATGCTGATGATGGCCGCCTCCGTAAAATATAGCCGATGTCCGCCAAGGCTAGCCAGCAGGAGCACAAGGCATGCCATGACGAGAGCCGCCCGTCCGGGGGAGAACCTCGCGGGAGACGTGTAGTTTTTCGTCTTGTACGCGATAAAGTCCATCGTTTCCGTTTTCAAGCCAGTCTCCGCGTGTATCTTGTCAAACGTGTCCTTCAGTTTGTCATTCGTGCTGATAAGGTCATTCATATCCTTCACCTCCCAACTTTTCCCGCAACATGTTTTTGGAACGTGTTAGATAAGTATAAATCGTATTCACGTTTTTCCCAAGAATTTTGCCGATTTCCGGTGCCGTGTAGCCTTCATAAAAATGCAGGTATACGACGTTCTTGTATTTAGATGGCAGTGATTGCACGGCCTCCAGAACCTCCATGTTGTCAGATGAAAAGGAAGAGGCCTGCTCGCCCAGCTCGTCCATGGAAACCACGCGAGTGTGGAAAAAATCCTTCAGCAAGTCCTTGCAAGCGTTGAGGGTCACACGGATGAACCATGCTTTTTCGTGTTCCTCGTTTTCAAACACAACGGAACTAAGGACATACTTCAAAAATACCGTTTGAAATATGTCCTGCGTATCGTGATAGTTTTTCAGATGTATCATGCAAAGCCGCCGAATCATGTCAGAATGCCGCTCGACGGCGATGCTTACCTCTTGCTCACTCCGCATAGGTTTTCCCGCCTTTGTCGTTCCCGCTATCTTCCGTGATGCCCATGGTGGCCGCCGTTGCCGTATCCTCCATGATGGCCGTTGCCGCCGCGTCCCCCACAGTAGCCATAGTTGTCATAATTGTCACAATAGTTGCCGTAATTGTCGCAGTAGCCGTCATATCCGCCTTGGCCGTTAGTGCCGTATCCACCCTGATAACCATAGCCGTCAGTCGTTTGCTGGCTGCCATAATCGTTGGCCGCCTGCTGGCCGCCATAGCCGTCAGTCGCTTGCTGACTGCTGCCATCGTACCCTTGTCCGAAGTTGTACTGATAACCGTCCTGGTACACGTGGTAATCGCACAATCCGTCCCCGTCCTCGTCAAGGAAATGGCAGGTGGATCCGCAGTAGTCGCACGTCCAGTCGCTTTCAAAAGCCGTCAGGATCCTGCCGCACGCCCCATGGTGCCAAGGAACCACCGTGCTTTGACCACGCGCTGGTTCAGTCGCGAAAACGCTCATGGTTCCCGCCGAAAGTACCAGGGTGGTCGCCATGATGATTGCCATGATGATTTTTCTTTTCATGTTAAATGTCCTCCGTTAACCTTTTAATTTTAGTGTTATACATATAATACGACCGACCTCCGTCAATCCATTCAAAAAATAAAAATTTTTCTAACTATCGGATTGCAACCGCATGCCGTAAGAATGTCACGGCGAGCAGACAGACAAGTAACTCGCTCACTGGCATCGTCAGCCAGATTCCGTTTAGTCCGAGCAATTTGGCCAGTAAAAAGGCGGTCGGGATGACGACCACGATGCCGCGTCCGATGGAGATCGCGAAGGCCTGCCTGGGGCAGGCGATGGAACTTAGGAAGGCGGCCGCGACGATGTTGATTCCGATAAAGGGCAAGGCCGTGAAATATAGGCGCATCCCGGTTTCGGCGATGCTTTGCAGGTTTGTGCTTTGCTCTTTATTAAACAGTGCCACGATGGAACCGTTTGCAAAATACATCAGCACGTAGGATAGAACGGCCAAAACCATGGCCAGAACTAACGCGTAACGTAGGATTTGCCGGATGGCGGCCGGGTTCTTTTTCCCGAAATTCTGGCTGGTCAGAGGCTGGATGCCTTGCGAGATGCCGTTGAAAATGGCCGTCAGCACCAACGCGATATTGGCCACGACACCGTAGGCGGCCACGCCGGTATTGCCGCTGATGCGCAAAATCAGCAGGTTGAAGACTAACATCACGATGCCGGAAGACACCTCCACGACCAGTGAGGAGGAGCCAAGCGCGCAGATGTCCGCGATGCTTTTGAACGATGGACGAACCGGATGAAAATGGAAGCGATTTTTCTTCCGGATAAAATGGATGGACAGCACCATCATGCTGACAAGCGGGGATGCGGCGGTTGCCAGGGCTGCCCCCTGCATGCCGAGGCCAAAAGGAAATATCAGCACGTAATCCATGATGACGTTGAAAATGCTTCCGGCCAGCATCCCGGCCATGGAAAGCTGCGGCGCGCCATCATTTCGCACAAAGCAAATCAACAAGTTATTACACATGAAAAAAGGTGTAAAAATCAATAGGATCCGCAAATATCCGACGGTCAGTTCCAAGGTGTCCGCGTTGGCACCCAGCAGGATGGACAATGGTCGGGATGCCGTAATTCCCAAAACAGTAAAAACAGACGCGAAAAACAGCACGAGGTAGACGGCTTGTGAAAAAACGTTACGGCGTTGTTTTTCGTTGCCGAGTCCCAGTGCCAGGGAATAGCGGGTGGCTCCGCCCATGCCGATCATCAGTCCGATTCCATGAAAAAGATTATAGACGGGAATCGCCAGGTTTAACGCCGTCAGCCCGTCGGCACCGACACCACGTGCGATAAAGAACGTGTCGGCCAAAATGTAAAAGGAAATGCCGAGCATTCCTATGATGTTCATAGATACATATTTTGTAAATGATTTTGTCAGGTCTTTCATTTGGAAACTTCCTTTCAATGGTGGGCGTCGTCCGTGGCGATGTTGCCTGCCGCTCGCCCGTTTCGGTCGTTGTTTGCGGAAATAAAAACATCCGGTTCCTGCTCTTCAAAGGCCTAACGAGCAAGAAGCGAATGCGGATAAGTCACCTGCCCGGCGGCGGGTGAAAGCATTTGTGTATTTGTCTTCGAGTAGTCTATCACATTTATACGTAGAAATCAATGCTTTTTTTCTGGGAAAAATAAGTGTACAATATAGGGGTAGATTTCCGTGCATTTTCTTGGCCAACCGCTTGGGTGTCGGCGGGGATGAACGGTAACGCCAAATTACAGTTTTGAGAAACGGGGAGATAAAAAATGAATAAGAAAGACGTATTAGAAATTCGTAAGCAGTTTAGTCCGGCCAATTGTGCCATCACGCGTATCTGCGGCTGCTACGTGGATCATGAGAAGAGCAAGAGAATGGAGTCGGCGGAGACGTTTCTCTCCTTGCCGGAGGAAGAGGCGTTCAAATATTTTGACATCTTTAAAAAGACGCTTTCCGGCACGATGGGGCGCAACATGCTGGATTTGGAGTTCCCGCTGGATGCGGAAATGCCCGGGGGAGCGCAGGAGTTTTTGCTAAAGCTGCGTAACAGCAAGCTGGAAGACGACACGTTGTTGGACGAGTTTTACGACAAAATTATTGAGAATTACATATTTGAGGAAAACTATTATATCATATTGATACATGCCATGTATGACATCCCAGGCAAGGCTTCGGACGGGCTTTTGATGGATGACGCTTCAGACAACGTGTATGAATTTTTGTTGTGCAGCATATGTCCGGTCGCATTGTCCAAGGCGGGACTTTATTATAACGCGCTGGAGAATCGAATCGAAGATCGTAACCGAGACTGGTTGGTGGACGTGCCGACGAAGGGATTTTTATTCCCGGCGTTTAACGAGCGCAGCATGGATTTGCACAGCGTGCTTTATTATACAAAGAAATCGGAGGACTTACAGCCGGAGTTGATTGCAAATGTTTTGGGAGCCGCGCAGCCGATGTCAGCCGACACGCAGAAAGAGACGTTCCAGATGCTGATTGAGGACACGCTGGGGGAGGATGCGGATTATGAGACCGTGAGAAATATTCATGACACGTTAAATGACTTGATTGAGGAGAATAAAGAAGAGCCGGAGCCGTTGACGCTGGGACAGACCGACATGAAGAAGATATTTGAGCAGAGCGGCGTTCCGGCGGAAAATATGGAGTTTTTCGAGCGAAGCTTCGAGGAAAATGCGGGAGAAAAGGGCAGGCTTTTGGCATCGAACATCGCCGAGACGAAAAAGTTCAATATCGAGACGCCGGACATCGTCATCAAGGTCAATCCAGAACGTACGGATTTAATCGAGACGAGGGTAATTGACGGCAGGCAGTGCCTTGTCATCGCGGTGGACGACCATATCGAGGTCAACGGGGTCAACGTGCGGACGATAAAGGCACCGATGAGCGGGGAGCAGGAGTAAATAGTCAAGGATGTTTCTTACGCGAAATCCTGCGAGTTCTGACGGTATGAAACGCGCTGGATACGGGATGCCAGGGAAATCAAAAAGTCAGGCGGTCATGGCTCATGACCGCCTGATATTCATGGATTTTCTTTTGGGATTTACAGTAGTTGTCTTATCCATAAATTTTTCTGCCTTCCTTTTCAATATTTTGATAAAATGGTTCGTATTTCATACGACTTTCATATTCATAACAATTACGTGCAAGAAGTGAGACCATAATATCATTTCGTAAGCCAATACGACTTGCAACCTGACTAATTGCTTTCCGGTTTTCTTTTATTTCTTCCGGATCACAGTTTAATAAAACCATAATGTCAATATCTGATTCCAAATTGAAATCCCCGCGTGCATAAGAACCATATAAAATAATACGTTCGATTTTTGAACCAAACAATTTTACCAGTTCTTCATTTACTTCGGTCGTAATATTCTTTATTCTTTCTTCCATCTTCATTGCCCTATTTTATTGTTTGATTTTTGGTTGACGTTTATTCCCGCGAGCAACGAGCCAAGTGACTGCTTGCAGGCATTTGGCGACTGCCGCGAGGGTCAAATACCCCGCCCCTTGGGGCGTTTCAAGTTTGATGCCCCGCTGCTTGCGGCGGGGTCTTTGACTTATATTATACTCAAATGAACTTAAAAATCAATGGGTTCGTAAATAGGGGAATTTCTTTTAGGCAAGTTTCCTCCCAAGTTCTTCGATTTCTTTCCCGCAAGCCTCGAAAAACAGTTGATACCCCTTGCAAAGATAGTTCTTGTAAAGCCCGCTTGACTCCACATAGTCGCGGTTTCGTTGGCAGCCGCCGCGGCAGAGCCGGTAATGCGGACAAGATGCACAAGCGCGATCCAATTTATGGGAGCGTTCGATAAAGCCGAGTTCTTTTCGTTTCTCGTCAATCGCGTCCAGCCGGTCCGTGTTGAAATTTCCCAGGCAATATTCGTCAAGCATATAAAAGTCGCAGGGGTAGACGCTTCCGTCGGCCTCCACGACGGTCTGGATGCCGCAGGTTCCGCGCTGGTCACAGGATTCGGCCATATAACCGGCGGCCAGTCCGACATAATTTTCAAATTGCCGGATATAAGGCTGGAATCCCTTTTGTAAATCCGCATACCAGAGCCGGAACAAATCAATCAAAAATTGCCCGTAAACTTTTGGAGTCAGTGAATAAGGCGTTTTTTCATGCCCCTCGCCCAATGGGTCGAGACAGGCGATGTACTGCTGGTAATTCCATCCCCGTGCCTTGTACGAGGCATAAATTTCTTCGATGTGTTCGGCAATCTGCGGAGTGACGACGGTTAAAATGTTGTAGTCCACGCCATACTCGTCCATCAGCCTGGCAGAATGGGCGATACGCGCATAGCTGTCGCCGCCGGCGCGGGTGTGCCGCATGGAATTGTGGATGGCCTCGGTTCCGTCCACGGACAATCCAATTAAAAAGTGGTTCTCCTTGAAAAAGCGGCACCACTCCTCGTCTATCGCATAACCGTTGGTCTGCAGGGCATTGTGCACCTGAATGTTGTTTTTATTGTATTGTTTTTGGTAGGCAATCGCTTGTTTGAAAAAATCCAGTCCCCGCAGGGTTGGCTCACCGCCCTGGTAGGCATAGCTGATCATGTGCTCCGAGCGCAGCATTGTCTTGCGGATGACGTTTTTTAGGGTTTGCTCGCTCATGAACCCATAGGACTGCTGCATTCGTTTTTCTGCCTCGTCACAATAAAAGCAATAGTCGCAGGACATGTTGCAGAGACTTGAGGATGGTTTCATGAGTACGCTGAGTGCAGGCATGGTGGATGCCTCCTTTCTATGTGCCGTCTGATGATATGTTTATAAGTATAACAAAGTATGGTTCGTTTTACAATTCCAACCATGAAACTAAGGAACTTAGAATGTAAATTGGTAAATATTGTAAATATTAATGCAAATAATTAACACCATCAAGCCGATAAATAATTTATCTACCGTTTTGTCGTCAATCTTTTTGTTGACCATTTGTCCGCCGATGCCGCCAAGAATGCCGCCGGCCACCATCAACAGAAGATGGTAAACCCGAAAATCCGGCACACTTTTTGTCACGAGCGAAGAAATCAGGCTGGCAGTCTGTGAAAAGAAAATGATGTAGAGGGCATTTTCCGCAGCCGCCTTGGTGGTCATTGAGAAAAAGAAAAACAGTACCGCGAGGTCAATGGGGCCGCCGCCGATGCCCAGGAACGAGGACATCACGCCCAGTGCCAGGCCAATGCCGATACATGCGGCGGCATTTGTAATGTGTAATGCCTTGATGCGGGCTTTATAAATGGTATAGATTAAAATGCCGACCGTGACGATTAAGAGGAAGGCGGCTTGTATTGCTCCCACCTTGTTTTTGTCCGGGCTGAGTGAGGCGATATAGTTGAACATTTGTTTTCCAACGACTCCGCCGATGGCCGCACCGATTGCCAGCGGAAAACCGATGCGGCGGTCAATTTGCGACTTGCCGCTTAACTTTCCCTTGAGGACGGAATAGGCGGTCATGGATAAAACCGTGCAGCTGGATAAAAAGCTGATGGCCGCCACGTCCATGATTCCAAAAGAGTCTAAAACCGGCTTGATGATGACGCCGCCGCCAATACCGCAGATACTTCCGATGGCCGAGGCAAAAAAGCAAATAAGCAATAAAAAAAATGAAATTCCCATAGTAGTTCTCCTAATCGTGATTTTATGAATTTTATTATAAAATTTATGTAGATATAAAACAATTCTTATGTTATTATAAAATACATAATAAAAATCTTATATATGGAGAGAAAAGAATGACACTGAAGCATTTACAAATATTTTCCACGGTCTGCCGTCTGGGGAGCGTCACAAAGGCGGCGGAGGAACTCAATATGGCACAACCGGCGGTGAGCCATGCCATTCGTGAATTGGAAAGCTATTATCAGGTAAAGGTATTTGAGCGGATGAACCGGCGGATTTATGTCACGGACGCGGGAGAAAAGCTATTACAGTACAGTGATTCCATTCTTTCGCAGGCGGACGAGGCGCGGGTCGTACTGCGGGATTTGGACGCGGTCACGCAGATTCGTATCGGGGCAAATATGTCTTATGGCGTTGGCAGGCTGCCCGGGCTGTTAAGCGGATTTTGCCAGGAATACCCTGACGTTCCGGTGTACACGGCCGTCCAAAATTCCAGTCAGATTGAAGAAAAATTGCTGAAAAACAGCCTGGATTTTGGGATGATGGACATTCCGGCGCACTCAGAGCTTTTAGTCAGCAAACTGATAGGGTGGGACAAGGTGGTGGCACTTTGCGGATCAGGTTTTTCGGTATCAAGAGCGTTGGCATCAGGGAAAAAGCACTTTCCTTTTTGCGTGCCTGACGAAGGGGCTCCAGATGAAGAGGAGGACGAGGCCGTTGACATTGCGGATCTTTTGGCACTTCCGCTCCTTCTGCGGGAGCCGGGCAGCGGCCTACGCAAGCAAGTGGATGACCTGCTTGCGCGGGAGCAGATAAGAGCGAATATCGTGATGGAGAGTGCCAGCATTTTATGCCTGATAGAAATGTGTGAGCGCGGGTTTGGCATCTTGTTTCTTCCAGAAACGGCGGCGGCTCCATATATCGCGCAGAAACGGCTACGAAAAATTAATGTATTAGACGAAGAAATGAAGCGGGAATATTTTCTAGTATATCATCGTGCAAAATTTCATACGAAAAGCATGCATGAGTTTCAAGACTACGTGATGAGACAGGCCGTTGTTCGTTAGAATTCAGTGCCGCGCCGGCATGGCTCGGGACTGAACAAGGATGGCTGGATGCCGTTACAATTCGCGGCCGGTTAGGCCGTGAATTGTAACGGCGGGGGAACGAATGTGGAAAAAAGAGGATTGTAATGAGACGAGAATTAGGATATGATAATACAAGATATGCGATGACTTGGAGGAGAAGACAGATGTCAGATAAAAGGATGGGAAATACATTATATTTAGAATGCAGGTCGGGAATCAGCGGGGACATGTTTGTCGCTTCGCTCATCGACCTCGGTGCAAGTTCAGAGGTGCTAAAACGTGGACTTGAGAGTTTGCCGATGGACGGCTTTGAGATTGCGATTACCAGGGTGAAAAAATCCGGCCTGGATGTATGCGATTTTGACGTGATTTTGGATGAGGCACATGAGAATCATGACCATGACATGGAGTATTTGCACGGGGAGGCACATGGTGCGGAATATGGTAGTGACCACGGTCATGCACACGACCATGGTCACATGCATGATGCGGGGGGCGGGGATACTCACAATCACGCGCACGATGCGGAGTGCGGCTGTGCCCACGATTATGGTCATGCACACGACCATGGTCAGGCGGAACACGCGCATCCACACATGCATCGCGGGTTGCCGGAAATTTATGCCATGATTGACAAGGCAGACATCACGCCGCGGGCAAAAGAGATTTCCCGGCGGATTTTCGAAGTGCTTGCCAAGGCCGAGAGCAAGGCGCACGGCGTGCCGATGGACGAGGTACATTTTCACGAGGTCGGAGCGGTGGACTCCATCGCGGACGTGGTCGCCGCCGGAATTTGTCTGGATGACTTGGAAATTACGGAGGTCATCGTGCCGGACTTGTGGGAAGGAACGGGAACGGTGCGCTGTCAGCATGGAATCTTGCCGATACCGGTTCCGGCGGTGGCCAACATCGTGATGGACAACCAGATCAAGCTACATGTGACAAATGTGGAGGGGGAATTGGTGACACCGACCGGGGCGGCCATCGTGGCGGCCGTGCGCACAAGCGATACATTGCCGGAGCATTTTTCAATCGAACGCATTGGCCTGGGCGCGGGGAAGCGGGAATATAAGACGGCCGGATTTGTACGAGCCATGATAATCCGAGCATAGGGATGACATTTCTTTACATGGTGTGGAGAGTGCGATGAAAATATGACAAAAATGAGTGGTAGAAATAGATGGTAAAAGACGAAAGAGGGGGATGCCAGTATGGACTCAAACACGCAGACGACACAAAGTGAACGCACCAGAAAACTGATTTTATCGGCTTTGTTTCTGGCAGTCGGGATGATACTGCCTTTTATCACAATGCAGATACCGACAATTGGAAACATGCTTTGCCCCATGCACATCCCGGTGATTTTATGCGGGTTTATCTGCGGCGGGCCTTATGGGTTCGCGGTGGGGATTTTGACCCCGCTGGTGCGCAGTGTCCTGATAGGGTTTCCGGCACTGTATCCAAATGCCGTTTCCATGTCGTTTGAACTGGCGGTATACGGCGGGCTGACTGGTGTGTTGTACCAAAAATTGGCGAGAAAAGAGAAGGGAATGGCGGCGATTTACGTGGTGCTCGTTATCTCCATGATAAGCGGGCGCGCCGTCTGGGGCGTGGTTTCCTTGATTCTATATCGGGTCATGGGAAATGTATTCACCTGGCAGATTTTTGCGGCGCAGGCATTTGTCAACGCGGTGCCGGGCATCGCCGTCCAACTCGTGTTAATCCCCGTAATCGTGCGGCGGTTACAGAAGGTGAACTAGTGTACTGACACGTTCATATATCAACGTGTCAGTACACTGGCATAACGAACATTTTTGGGAGAAATGGAGTATTTCATGGAGTTAAAATCTTCTTGCATCCGGCGGTTTCATCCGGCGTTTGATGCGGTGAAACAGCTGGTAAGAAAAATGGAAAACGACCCGCAGGCGGCTCCCGTACTGGTAGCCATCGACGGGCGGTGCGGCAGTGGAAAATCAACCCTGGGGGCATATCTG
>CATLEQ010000077.1 GCA_949915905.1 uncultured Lachnospiraceae bacterium
TCTGCGATGGGCCATATGCCTTCTTTTCACCACGTTTTCACACGGTCAGCGCAGTAAATGCGCAGACCTGTCTGAATGGTTACTAAAATATTACGATTTTATAAAAACTATAAAAAAACAGAAAGTGTTTGAACTTCTCGCAGAAAGGGGTATAATGGAAAGAAATAGAACAAAATTTGAAGGGAGACTTATATCATGGGAACATTCTTTGAAGATTTGGGCAAGCGTTTGGGAGAGACAGCGGAGACGATGACGAACAAGGCCGGGGAAGCGATGGAGATTCAAAAGCTTAAGAGCCAGATACGCACGCTGGAGCGGAGCAACGAGAACGACCTGGTCGCGCTTGGCAAAATGGTGTATGACCAGTTCAAGGAGGGCGGAATCATGAGCGAGGAGGCTTCCGGCTTATGCGAGGCCATCCAGAGCCGGGAGGAAAGTATTGAGGAATATTTGCAGAAAATCGTCGAGGTAAAGGGTGAATACGCGTGTCCTAGCTGCGGTAAGTTGGTGGCGAAGGACGTGGCCTATTGCCCGTATTGCGGCGAGAAGGCGCCGGAGAAGCCGAAGGCCGAGTCCGTCAACATGGAGGAAAAGCTGAAAAATGCCAAGGAGAAGGCCGGTGAATATGCCGACAAGGCGGTAAACGTCATGAACGAGATGGCGGGAAAAGCCGGGGAGTATGCGGCAGAGGCAATAGACAAAGCCAGTGAATACGCGGAGAAAGCAGTGGACAAGGCGGGTGAATATGTAGAAAAGGCGGCAGAAAAGGCAGAAGAGTATGCGGACAAGGTGTCCGAGAAGATGGAAGACGCGGCGGAAAACGTTGTTGACGTGATGGAGGAGACCGTGGAAGTGGCGGCGGAAGAAGCGGCCGAGACGGTGAAAGATGCCGTGGAGAACGTGGCGGATGCGGCGAGCGACGAAGAAAAGAAGCCGGAAGAGGAGAAGTAAGCGATGGTGATTCTGGTACTGATTAGTATCACGGCTTGTCTGGCGATGCTTGATATCACGATGAAATCCGTGATGGAAGGGTATTTAAAGCAGGGCGAGGAGCGCACGGCCTTTGGCGGCAAGGTGATACTGCGCAAGGTGTACAACAGAGGGTTTTGTTTAAACATATTGAAAAATAAGCCGGAGATTGTCAGATATACGTCTGCGTATGCGGCAGTGATATTGACGATTTATCAATTGGCCACGTTGCTTCGAAGAAGAAGGTTTGGCAAAAAGGTCGGATTGTCTCTTTTGACGGCTGGCGCGTGGAGCAACACGTTTGACAGGTGGTTCCGCGGGTACGTGATTGATTACGTGGGGTTTGAGACAAAGAAAGAGAAGCTTACGCGACTAACGTATAATCTGGCCGATTTCTTCATCGCGGCGGGTGCCGTCATCGTGATGATGTCGGAGGCGATGCATGGGATTGCCAAAGGTTTTCGTGAGCTGACGAGAAAAAAAGGCTGATACGAAGTGCAGAGGGGAAAAATGGGCAAAAGCAGGGCATTCGGAAACGGATGCCCGAGGAATGGAGAGAGCATGGATGAGAATAAACTGAAAAAGAGAAATTTGATTATGTTTCCCTTGGGAACGGTAGGAAGGGACATGGTATATGCCTTGATCAACAATTACCTTCTTACATTTGTTTTATTTACGCGAAACCTGACGGCGTCACAGTTGGCGGCCGTGACGGCCATCATGGTCGGGGCGCGGGTATTTGACGCGTTTAACGACCCGATTATGGGCAACATCATTGAGCGTACCCGTACAAAATGGGGAAAATTCAAGCCATGGCTTCTGGCGGGCATTCTCTCCACTTCGGTGGTCGTGTACCTTCTGTTTAATACGAACCTGCAAGGATGGGCATTTATCTGGTTCTTTGGAGTGATGTATTGTATGTTCAGCATTACCTATACGATGCATGATATTTCCTATTGGGGCATGATTCCGGCATTGAGTTCGGACGCGAATGCGCGAAACCAGCTTACATCGCGTACCACGTTGTTCGCCGGCGTGGGCGGCGTCCTGGCATCGATTTTGATTCCGCTTTTGACGACGGGGCAGTATGCCCTTGGCGGAAGCACGATGACGGCCTATGGACGGATTGCGCTTTTGATATGCATATTGTCCCCGCTGTTTTGCATGTTCACGATTTGCGGCGTGCGGGAGCATCGGATTGAGACGAAGGAAAACGTGCCTCCGATTGGATTTAAGAAGATCATCGGTACGATCACCGGAAACGACCAGCTGATGTGGATAGCATTGATTTTTTTGTTCCAACAGTTAGGAGCCGGAATCGCGGGCGGCGGCGTGGCCTCGACTTATATTTATTTTGAATTTGGCTACAATGGCGGATTGTACTCTTTGTTTACGACCATTGGCACGCTGGCGACGGCGGTGTTAATGATCTTTTACCCGACGATTTCGCGCAAAGTCCACCGCAAGGAATTGATGAATTTCATGGTGGGTGCCCTTATCGCGGGATATGCCGTCATATTGGTGGCGGGACTTGTCTTGCCGTCCACGATGGTCAAGTTCTGGGTCATTACATTAGGATTTATGGTGGCAAATTTTGGTACATATTGTTTTTACTTGATTTTGATGATTTCCATCATGAATACCGTGGAGTATAACGAGTACAAATATGGCATCAGGGACGAGGGCATTATCACGTCGTTGCGCCCGTTTTTGACGAAGCTAAGTTCCGCGCTGGTGGTAGTGATCGTTTCGGCCAGTTATCTTGTTTTCGGGGTGACCAACTACACGAACCAGATTTCCTCGTTCGAGAGTGCCGCGGCCTCGGGCGGCATCACCGAGGCGGAAAAGCTCGCGTCCATCGGGGAGGTTATAAGCAATGTGCAGCATTCCCAGACGACGGGATTGTTGCTTACCATGACGATACTGCCTTGCGTGCTGCTTTTGATTTCCTGCTTCCTCTATAAAAAATACTATAAGCTGGACGAGGAAGAATATGACCGTATTTGTGCAGAATTAGAGGCACGTAAAAAAGCATAGTGGAATTGTAAAAAGAATGAAAAGAACAAAGTAGGACGGCATGTGGCTGCAGGCAGGACGCGGGCGCACGGCCGCCCTGACGTGGATTGCGGGCATTATACTGAGCGTCAAATTTATTTGCCGCTCAGTATAATAAGATGCGCACAGCCACATAAGGAAGCATGCCGCTTGGCGGCTGCGGCTGGCGCGATACTCACGGCAGATTTCATCAGTCGTGAGTATAAAAAAACGCCCGCAGCTTTTCCACGGCACTTTTTTCGATTCGTGAGACATAGGAGCGGGAGATACCAAGTTGTCTGGCAATCTCCCGCTGTGTGTATTCTTCCCCATTGTATAGTCCATATCTCATTTTCAACACGAGTTTTTCGCGCTTGGATAGCTCGGTTTCCACCTTTTCGTAAAGTTTTTGGATGTTTTCCCGAAGAAACAATTTTTCTGCCACGTCGATTTCTTCCGTTTCAATAATGTCGTAGAGTTTCACCTCATTGCCTTCGCAGTCCGTGCCAATCGGTTCATAGAGGGATACTTCCTTGCTGCTCTTCTTTTTTGCCCGTAAATACATGAGAATTTCATTGTCGATGCATTTGGAGGCGTATGCGGCAAGTCTGTTTCCCTTTGCGGAATTGAAGGTGACCACTGCCTTGATGAGTCCAATCGTGCCGATTGAAATCAGGTCTTCCGGGTCTTCTTCCAAATACTGGTATTTTTTAATCACATGCGCGACCAACCGGAGGTTTCGTTCAATCAGGATATGTTTTGCCTGCAAATCCCCTTCGGTATATTTTTGAATATAATATTTTTCTTCCGAGGGGGATAAGGGAGGAGGAAAGGATTTCAAGCTTGCACCTCAAAAGACATTTGATATAGTGTATGAGAAGGGGACAGATTTCGTGCTTTTCCGATTTTATTTCTTGGTTTTGGTAAACATTCACAAAAATCGGCAATCGAGAAATGATGGATTGACTTTTTAAGAAGAAGGGGCTAAGATACTATTTATACTAAATGGCAGATTTATCTGTTGCTCAGTATATATCTGGTTCGCCGATGCAATCAGGCGTCGGCAGCAAGGAGTTCAAAGTGAATCAAGCAAAGGGTCGCCTCTGGCCATACCGCGAGGAGCGGGAAATTTGGTATATAAAGAGGCGGCGCGGGGAATCGGGCGGTTCGGCCACGTTTTCAAAGATTTGCAGCGAGGATGGAGAAAGGATGTGTACCTATTCAGGCCCTGAATAAGTACAAGGATGTTACAATTTGTGCCAATGCATGGCGGCAAAGTGACAAAATGTTTTTATGGAAAGGAAGGGTAAGAGTGAGTTTTAGTACAGTATTGTCCGCATCGATTGTCGGGCTGAAGGTGGAGCCCGTGCATGTGGAGGCGGATGTAAGTAACGGGCTTCCCGCATTTCACATGGTGGGATATCTTTCGTCGGAAGTGAAGGAGGCGGCGGAACGCGTGCGCACGGCGATCCGTAATTCGGGCCTGGATTATCCGGCCAAAAAGACGGTGATTAACTTGTCGCCGGCAAACGTGAAGAAGAAAGGGGCGGCATTTGATTTGCCGATCGCGGTGGCAATCTTGATTTCTCTGGGAACCATTAAGCAGAAGGATGTCGGGGGAATGTTGGTCATAGGGGAGCTGAGCTTGGATGGGCGCGTGCGCAAGGTGCCGGGCATTTTGCCAATCGTTTTGGAGGCGAAGGAAAATGGAATTACGAGGTGTCTGGTCCCTAAGGAGAATGCGGCGGAAGGCGCACTTGTGGAGGGCGTGTCGGTGATCGGGGTCGAGACGTTAAAGGACGCGGTCGGTTATTTGACCGGCAGCCGCATGATTGAGCCGGAACAATACCGCGCTGAAGACGGGGCGGCAGAATGGGACGAAGAACTTCCCGACTACGGCGATATTTGTGGCCAGGAGGCGGTAAAACGGGCAGCGGAGGTGGCGGTTGCCGGAGGACACAATCTGCTTCTGGTGGGACCGCCGGGAAGCGGGAAGTCCATGACGGCGAAGCGGATTCCGACCATATTTCCTCCGATGACGCATGAAGAAAGTATGGAAATCACGAAAGTATACAGTATTTTGGGGTTGGTTGACAGTGAGCGGCCGCTGATTCAAAAACGTCCGTTTCGAAGTGTCCACCATACGGCCAGCAGGGCGGCCCTGGTCGGCGGGGGAGCGGTTCCCGTGCCGGGGGAAATTAGCATGGCGCATGAAGGAGTCCTTTTTCTGGACGAATTGCCGGAGTTTTCGAAAAACGTGCTGGAGGTGCTCAGACAGCCGTTGGAGGAGCGTCAGGTACGGATTGCCCGTGCGCAGGGAACCTATCAGTTTCCGGCCAATTTTATGTTGGTCGGCGCGATGAACCCGTGCCCGTGCGGCTGTTATCCGGACATGAACCGCTGTACCTGCACGCCGGGACAGATTCAGCATTATCTCGGCAAATTGAGTCAGCCGTTTCTGGACCGGATGGACATTTGCGTGGAGGCACCCAGGGTAGGGTATGAATCGTTGGCGGAAAAACGAAAAGAAGAACGATCTGCCGCGATTCGCGAACGGGTGTGCAGGGCGAGGGAAATTCAGACACTTCGTTATTGCGATGAAAAAATCAATACGAATGCCATGATGGGAATGAAAGAGATGGAAAAATACTGCAAGCTGGGGGAGAATGAGAATCGGATGATGCGCCAGGCCTTTACCCGCCTTGGATTGACGGCGCGCACGTATCACAAGATTCTCAAGGTGGCTCGCACGATTGCGGATTTGGACGGCGCAGAGCAGATAAAGAGTGAGCATTTGCAGGAGGCGATCGGCTATCGGACGCTGGATAAAAAGTACTGGGGACGGTGAAAGGAGGATGAAAACGATGGAGTATGAATATTGGTTGGCGACCATGGAGAAGCTTTCGGACCGCAAAAAATATTTGCTGCGGGAACACATGAAATCTGCGAAAGCGGTCTATTATATAGAAGAAACAAAACTGCAGAAACTTCCGTTCTTAAATGAAAAGGATTGCCATACAATTAAGCAGGCACGAAAGGACTTGGACATTTATGCAAGTTATGCGGCGTCATGCAAACAAGGAATCCGTTTTATTACCGTGTTTTCACCAGATTATCCAAAGCGGCTTAAAGAATTGCCGGACAAACCGTATGCGCTTTTTATGAAAGGAAGCCTGCCGAAGGAAGAAGCGTGCAGCGTGGCAATGGTGGGGGCAAGGCGATGTACGCCTTACGGGGAAAAGCACTCCTATGAATTTGCGAGACGGCTCTCCGAGTGCGGCGTGCAGATTATAAGCGGGTTGGCACGCGGCATTGACGGAATGGGACATCGGGGGGCACTCATGGGAAACGGGAAGACATTTGCCGTGATGGGCAACGGGGTTGACATTTGTTATCCGAGGGAGCACATTGGACTGTATGAGGACATTTTGTCGTGCGGGGGCGGAATCATCTCGGAATTTCCACCGGGGACTCCTCCGCAAGGGTATCATTTTCCACGCCGGAACCGGATTATCAGTGGATTGTCCGACGCGGTGCTGGTGATGGAGGCAAAGGAAAAGAGCGGTTCCTTGATTACGGCGGATGCAGGGCTCGAGCAAGGAAAGGACGTGTATGCCCTGCCGGGTCCCATTGACAGTGCCTTAAGCGGTGGTTGTAACAAGCTGATCGCGCAGGGGGCGGGGGTGCTGCTTTCACCGGAATGGCTGTTGGAAGAGTTGGGGATTTCTTCGAATGATATTTCTGGGAAAATTTCACAAAAAAGTACAGAAACAAAAAAAGTGCTTGAAACAAAAGAAAATATGGTGTATAGTTCAGTTTGCTTGCATCCCAAAAGTGTAAACGAATTGATTGAAGAGACACGTCTTCCGGCAAAGGAAGTGTTGGGGTGTCTGGCGGCGTTGGAGATAGAGGGGGCTATCCGGCAGGTATCGAAGAATTACTATGTAAGAGCTTGATACGATGAATAAATACAAAGTGACTAGTTTGTGGAGGGGCACAGGGTTATGGCACATTATTTGGTGATTGTGGAGTCACCTGCGAAGGTGAAGACGATTAAAAAATTTCTTGGCAGTAACTATACGGTCGCGGCTTCAAACGGGCATGTACGCGATTTCCCGAAGAGTAACCTGGGAATCGACATAGAGCATGATTACGAGCCAAAGTACATCACGATCCGGGGGAAGGGAGACGTGCTTGCGGGGCTTCGCAAGGAGGCGAAAAAGGCGGATAAGGTGTATCTGGCGACCGACCCTGACCGTGAGGGGGAGGCGATTTCCTGGCATCTGGCCGAGGCGCTGAAGCTGGATGAAAAAAAGATGCGCCGTATCACGTTTAACGAGATTACGAAAAAGGCGGTGAAGGATTCGCTGAAGTCTCCGCGCGAGATCGACATGGATTTGGTGGACGCGCAGCAGGCCAGGAGAGAGCTCGACCGCATGATCGGGTATCGCATCAGCCCTCTTCTGTGGGCGAAGGTAAAACGAGGCTTGAGCGCGGGGCGCGTACAGTCCGTGGCGCTTCGTATCGTGGCAGATCGCGAGGAGGAGATTAATGCCTTTATTCCGGAGGAATACTGGAGCCTTGACGCGATTTTGCAGGTGGAGGGGGAGAAGCGTCCGCTTACCGCCAAGTTTTATGGGACGGACAAGAAAAAGATGACCATCTCGTCACAAAAAGAATTGGACGAGATTTTAGAAGAAATCGGCCAGGAAAAATTCCAGATTCGGGATATCAAGAACGGGGAGCGGATTCGCAAGGCACCGCTGCCGTTTACGACCAGTACCTTGCAGCAGGAGGCGGCGAAAGCCCTTAACTTCAGCACGCAGAAAACGATGCGTATCGCACAGCAGTTGTACGAGGGAATCGATATTAAAGGAAACGGGACGGTTGGAGTCATCACGTACCTGCGTACGGATTCCACCCGGATTTCCGAGGAGGCGGACGCGGCGGCCAGGGAGTATATCACGCGGAGCTATGGCGCGGAATATGTGGCGGCATCCGGCAGCACGAAGAAAAATGGCCAAAAGATTCAAGATGCGCATGAGGCGATTCGCCCGTCGGACATTACAAGGACCCCGGCGATGCTGAAGGATTCCCTGAGCAGGGACCAGTTCCGCCTTTACCAGCTGATTTGGAAGCGTTTTACGGCCAGCCGGATGCAGGCGGCGCGTTATGAGACGACTTCGGTGAAGATTGGTGCGGGACGGTATTTGTTCACGGTGGCGACTTCGAAGGTGGCGTTTGAAGGATTCCGCACGGTGTATACGGAGGCGGACGAGGAGAAGGAGGAGAGCAACGTGCTGGTGCACGGGCTCCATATGGATTCGAAGCTGACAAAGAAGGATATGGAGGCAAAGCAGCATTTTACGCAGCCGCCGGCTCACTATACGGAAGCCTCCCTTGTCAAGACGTTGGAGGAGTTGGGGATTGGTCGTCCGAGTACGTATGCCCCGACGATTTCCACGATTTTGGCCCGCCGTTATATTACCAAGGAGGGGAAGAACCTCTATATCACGGAGATTGGCGAAGTGGTTAACAATATCATGAAGCAGTCGTTCCAAAGTATTGTAAATGTCAATTTTACGGCGAACATGGAGGGGCTTTTGGACATGATCGCGGAAGGGCGCGTGGAGTGGAAAGAGGTCATTCGTAATTTTTATCCGGATTTGGAAGAGGCCGTGCAGATTGCGGAAAAAGAGTTGGAGAGCGTAAAGATTGCCGACGAGGTGACGGACGTCATCTGTGAGGAATGCGGACGCAACATGGTTATCAAATACGGTCCGCATGGGAAATTTTTGGCTTGTCCGGGATTCCCGGAGTGCCGCAACACCAAGCCGTATTTAGAAAAAGTGGGGATTTCTTGTCCGAAGTGCGGGAAGGAACTCGTGATTCGGAAGACGAAGAAGGGCAGGAGATATTTTGGATGTGAAAATAATCCGGAATGTGATTTCATGTCCTGGCAGAAGCCTTCCAAGGAAAAGTGTCCGCGGTGCGGCGGCTCTATGTTGGAGCGGGGAAATAAACTGGTATGCGCCGACGAGACATGCGGCTATGTAAGTAAGTGTAACAGTTCAGACAGGTCTGAACTGTTACAAGCAAAAGCAAAGAAATCATAAGTAGCGTAGTTTTGGAATTGCCATTTATCGAATTGTGTGATAACATAGTATCAATTGGCAAATTTAAAAAGTTGTATATGCAATTCGAGAGTGGAGGAAAGTAATGAGTGTACAGTTATTAGATAAGACAAGAAAAATTAATAAATTATTGCATAACAATAATTCAAGTAAAGTGGTATTTAACGACATCTGTGCCGTGTTGACCGATGTCTTAGATGCCAACGTGTTGGTAATCAGCAAAAAGGGGAAGGTTCTTGGCGTGAGCAAAAGCGGCAAGGTGAGGCTGATTGCCGAGCTGCTTACCGAGGACGTGGGAAGCCATGTGGACAGAATGCTGAACGAGCGGTTGCTCAGCGTTTTGTCCACGAAGGAAAATGTCAATCTGGAGACACTTGGCTTTTCCACGGACGTGGTGAGGGGATACCAGGCGATTATCACGCCGATTGACATTGCCGGGGAACGTTTGGGGACGTTGTTTATTTATCGCCAGGAGAACATGTTCGAGATTGACGACATTATATTGAGCGAGTATGGGACCGCGGTGGTCGGCCTGGAGATGCTGCGCTCGGTAAATGAAGAGAGTGCGGAGGAGTCACGCAAGGAGCATGTCGTGCGGTCGGCGATTAGCACGCTTTCTTTTTCAGAGTTGGAGGCCATCGTCCATATTTTTGAGGAATTGAACGGGACGGAAGGCATTCTCGTGGCCAGCAAGATTGCCGACCGTGTCGGAATTACGCGTTCCGTGATTGTGAATGCATTGCGCAAGTTTGAGAGCGCAGGGGTAATCGAGTCCCGTTCCTCAGGGATGAAAGGTACATATATCAAGGTTTTGAATGATTATGTGTTTACGGAATTGGAAAGAATAAAAAAAGAGTCATAAGGAGAATCTGGCATGTACGAGGGAAGCCCGGTAAGTTTACAGATGGTGAAAACCATTTCGGCAGATGCGATTTTCGACAATACGATACGCCATTGCAAAGTTTACAGATATGATGTCGAGGACGATTATATTTATCTGAAATTAAAGGAGAATGATTTGACGGTGATTTCTCTGGATGCAAGATATGGGTGCCATATCTCGACAAAGAAAGAAGTTTTGTACTGTACGGGCGTCGTCAAAGAAAGGTTTCAATCCGAGGAGGGCAACATGCTTGTGTTTCGGATCGAGGACGGGTTCTATAGCGTGCCGGAGCGGGAGAAACTATAGTTACTATTCACGGCCATAGGCTGTGAATGGTAACAAACTATAAACTAATTATAAAAAATAATAAACTCTGTTGACAAATGGTCGGCAGAGTGCTATTTTATATCTAGTGTTTAGCACTCGAAGAGAATGAGTGCTAACAAGACTCAAAGAATAAAGGAGGAATCATGATGAAATTAGTACCATTGGGTGATAAGATTGTATTAAAGCAGTTGGAAGCAGAAGAGACGACGAAGTCGGGAATCGTTCTTCCGGGACAGGCGAAGGAGAAGCCGCAGGAGGCGGAAGTCATCGCCGTGGGACCGGGCGGAGTGATAGATGGAAAAGAAGTGACGATGCAGGTGAAGGCTGGCGACAAGGTGATTTATTCCAAGTACGCCGGGACGAACGTCGAGCTTGACGGTGAAGAGTATATCGTGGTGAAGCAGAGCGACATTTTGGCAATTGTGGAGGAGTAAGAGTTTAAGGACTCTTTAAAACTTTTCGAATCATTTAAATTAAGCAAACGGCTTTAAAGAATGGAGGAGATTATCATGGCAAAGGAAATTAAATATGGCGCAGAGGCGCGTGCAGCATTGGAGAGCGGTGTCAACCAGTTGGCGGACACCGTCAGAGTGACGCTTGGACCGAAAGGAAGAAACGTCGTATTGGATAAGTCTTTTGGTTCACCGTTGATTACAAACGATGGTGTGACGATCGCAAAAGAGATTGAATTGGAAGACGGATTTGAGAACATGGGAGCGCAGTTGATTCGCGAGGTTGCTTCCAAGACGAACGACGTGGCCGGAGACGGTACGACGACGGCGACCGTATTGGCACAGGCGATGGTAAATGCCGGTATGAAGAACCTGGCGGCGGGCGCGAACCCGATTGTACTGCGCAAGGGTATGAAGAAAGCGACGGACTGCGCGGTGGAAGCGATTGCCAACATGAGCAGCAAGGTGACCGGAAAAGAGCAGATTGCCAGAGTGGCGGCCGTATCTTCCGGAGATGACGCCGTTGGCCAGATGGTGGCGGACGCGATGGAAAAGGTTTCCAATGACGGCGTTATCACGATTGAAGAGTCCAAGACGATGCAGACCGAGCTTGACCTGGTAGAAGGTATGCAGTTTGACCGTGGTTATATTTCCGCGTATATGGCGACCGACATGGAGAAGATGGAGGCCGTTTTGGAAGATCCGTACATCTTGATTACGGACAAGAAGATTTCCAACATCCAGGACATTTTGCCGCTGCTTGAGCAGGTCGTACAGAGCGGCGCGAGACTTTTGATTATCGCCGAGGACATCGAAGGCGAGGCGTTGACCACCTTGATTGTCAACAAGCTGCGCGGTACGTTTAACGTAGTGGCCGTGAAGGCACCGGGCTATGGCGACAGAAGAAAAGAGATGTTGCAGGATATCGCGATTCTGACCGGCGGTCAGGTGATTTCCGAGGAACTTGGCATGGATTTGAAAGAGGCGGAGCTTTCCATGCTGGGTCGTGCGAAGTCCGTGAAGGTACAGAAAGAAAATACCGTTATCGTGGATGGCTGCGGCGACAAGCAGGCCATTGCTGACAGAGTTTCCCAGATTAAGAAGGGCATCGAGGAGACGACCTCCGAGTTTGATAAGGAGAAGTTGCAGGAGAGACTGGCCAAGTTGGCCGGCGGCGTTGCCGTGATTCGTGTCGGCGCCGCGACCGAGACGGAGATGAAGGAGTCCAAGTTGCGCATGGAGGATGCTTTGAACGCGACCCGCGCGGCCGTAGAGGAAGGCATCATCGCCGGGGGCGGTTCCGCATATATCCATGCGGCGAAGGAAGTGGTCAAGCTGGCGGAGACGTTGGAAGGCGACGAGAAGACCGGCGCGCAGATTATTTTGAAAGCGTTGGAGTCCCCGTTGTACCACATTGCCAACAATGCGGGATTAGAAGGTGCGGTCATCATCAACAAGGTGAAGGAGTCCGAGCCGGGAGTGGGCTTTGACGTATATAAGGAAGCTTATGTGGACATGGTAAAGGAAGGCATTCTGGATCCGGCCAAGGTGACGAGAAGCGCGTTGCAGAACGCGACCAGCGTTGCTTCCACGCTCCTAACCACGGAGTCCGTCGTATCCACGATTAAGGAAGACACGCCCGCCATGCCGGCCGGCGGTGGCGGCATGGGAATGATGTAAGGCATATCCCGCGACATCAGGGCAAATTGATTCGTGATATTAGAAATTGAAAATAAATGAATCGAGTAGGGAGGATTTTTCCCCTACTCGCGCGCCGGGACAGGCTGCGTAAGCAGCATATACCTTTCTGTCCCGTGTGCATAAAAAAGAAGT
>CATLEQ010000078.1 GCA_949915905.1 uncultured Lachnospiraceae bacterium
AGGTGAAAAGGATACTCATATTACATAGCGTCTGCTGTTGCATTATCTGGCCGTTTTCATTCACGTTGCCGTTCGTTTTCCGGGCGGCGGGTGATGTGAGATTCAGCATGGTAATGTCGATTTTGTATATGTGGATTTTACGAATTATGTTTAGTTATTTGCTCGGGAAATACATGGGGCTTGGAGTCTTTGGTATCTGGGCGGCCATGGTGGCGGATTGGGCGGCGCGTTCGGCTTGCTTTATATGGCGTTATTTGAGCGGCCGCTGGAAAAACCATGCGGTGGTTTAACCTCATCAGGCAAGTAGCAAAGCGGATTGCGAATATCCGCTTGACATGAGAGCCGGGGGCGGGGGCTAAGCACCCCCGCCAAGACTCGCTTTCAATTTCTCCACCGCTTGCATCCCTTTGGGATGCCGCAAGAGTTCTTGATACTGTGTTTCTTCCTCCAACTCTTTTAACAACAGTTCTCGCAGTTCCTTACGGGATTCCGGAGGTGCTTCTGTTATATCAAGCCCCGGTGCAAACAAGCTTTGCTTCGGCAAGGTGACTGGGCGAAGGAGCGCGTCGACGTACCGCGTGAGGCAGTCGGCTGCTTCGTCTAAACAGTTCATACGAAGGTACACCGCCAGAAACAGTCCGTCGTACATGCCGCCAAGACCGAAGAGGATGTCCAAGGCCTTGCAAGTTTCACAGATTTCCAACAGTAATTGATTATCGGAAATGATTTCCGGGTTTATCATGTTGATAAGGCACACATGTACCTGCCGAATAAGGGAATACAAGCGTTTTTGCGTTATCTTCAAAGCCTCCGCCGGCTCTTTCTTTTTTAAATAATACAAAGACCAGGTGAGGGTGGAATCTGCGTTATGCTCCGGCAATTCTTTTAGGAGCCGTTCGGCTTGTTCCAATTTTTCTTCCCTGATTGCGATATTGGCAAGCTGCAGGGTGGCCGTTTGCCAGTAAGCGGCATTTCCCGACGCACGCACCTCGGTGAGCAGTTCTTTTTTTCGAACGGTCCATCGTTCTTTCTCTTCCTCGCTGGCCGTGGGAAAAAACATTTGAAAGACGTCCCATACCACAGAGGCATTGAATTTCAATGCGACAGAGTTTGGAAATTCACGCAAAAGTTTGGATAGCATTTGCTCACTCACTTCATATCCTTCCTGCAGGGCTGTTTCCACAACCGTGTTTACTTTTTTCACGGCCTCGTCATCCGGCAATGTTGCTTCAAATTGAAGCAGCGTGTCCACGTTTGTGTCCAATGCCCTTGCAAGCGGGCACAGCAGCGTGATGTCGGGATACGAACTGTCCGTTTCCCATTTGCTGACGGCCGGGGCGGACACGCCGAGTTGTTCCGCCAGTTGGTCTTGCGTCAGTCCTTTCTTTTTTCGAAGCTCCAAGAGCCTTGTACCTATTTTCATGTTCATTTTCATGATTCCTTTCGAGAATGTTTTATAAGATATCTTATAGGGATATTATAGGCGGAGAGGGGCTGTCTTTCAAGAGAGGCACATTTAAGAAAAGGGCAAGATTTATTAACCGTAGGTTAAATCTGCCCTTGATATATTACAATCTGATTTTAAACGTCTTTGGCGCGTACCGGTACACCAACAGCAGCGAGATGGCGCAGTACGCCAGGCAAAACAAGATGGCCGCGATTCCGAATGGGATGGTCGGCAATTTTAAAAATATCATGATGTAGCAAACGACATAGGTGAGTATTTGTGCCGCCTTGTAGGTGCCGTTTTTTAATTCCGTGCTCACCGTATAGGGCTGCAGCAAATAGTACAGCACCAAGTAATGAACGGAGAAAAACACGCTCAGGGCACCGATGGAAAGGATGAGGACAAGGTAATTGACCGGATTTTCGGTTCCTCCCGTCACATACAAAAGCAGCGCAAGCCCGATTCCAAGGATGCAGGACGGGATTAAATTGATGAAAATCATGGTCTTTAGCCGTTCCTTAAATATGCCCAACAGAACATCCGGCGTTCGGTAAATCCGATAAGTCAGCATGGCATGGTCACAGTTCATAAACATGGCCTGCGTAATCGTGGTGCCTCTGTTTAGTGAATACATGATAAATACGAAGTATGGCAAAAAATTCAGTATCATGCTATTGATTCCATCTTTCACCTCGGGTAGGAAGCGGCAGAGGATGAGCAGGAGGGCGAGTGCGGCAATGAGAAAGAACGCCTGCTTTTCGGCGGCCTTGGTCAACAGCTTCCGATGCCTTTTTACAAACAGTTCGTGAAAATAAGCGAACCCCTCTTTGTTGCTGGTATAGTCGCTGTTGTATTCAATTGTCTTTGCCATGTTTTTCTTGACCATGTCCGTGCTGGTGGCGTTTTTAACCATGTATACGTTGTCCGGCGTCAAAAGCTTTTTGTAAAATTTTTTATAATTTTTAAACGTTATGATTTGAACGAGGCTGTAACAGCCGAATAAGAGGCATGCCACGAACAAGATACAGAAGATCGGCAGGGTAATGATAACGTGGGTGAGCGGCAGCCCGTAAGCGAGCACCAGCAAAAGGGCGATGAGAACCCACTGCGCCTTCTCCGGAAGGTTTTCGTTGGTGGCGATTCCGGTTCTTTCATATTTTTTGATGGCAAAAAGGATGACGCTCATTTTTACCGTGACGACAAATATGGGCATTAGGAGGCATGTCCATAGAGGAATATCCGCCAAAAGCCCAAAAAGAATCGAAAATGGCAGGAAACCGACAAGCACCTTGGCCATGGAATATAGATAGTTGGAAATGGCATAGGCGCGGGCATCCATGTTCATCAAGACGATGGCGTAGTATTTATCCTTCGAGGGATTGAACATATATGTATTCATGATGGCACCGACCAGGGTCAAACATGTGAAAATATGCAGGAACGTGTCGGTGCGGCCATTCATGTCATAAAGGAGGGACGCGAAAAACAACATGAGCATGATATAGAGGAATTTCCCTAAAAACGTGCTGAGGATTTCCCACAAAATGCTGATGACGTTGGCAAAAGTTTTTAACGCGCCGCTTTTGTACAATCGATTGGGCAATATTTTATTTATAATCGGCAGCCCCTTTATGGAATAAATGATGCTGTTTACTTTGTAAGTGTTTCGCAACCGAAAGGAAATGATAAATGTGTCTGACATGTTTAAGCCTCCCTCAGTGTGTCAATGATTTTGTCTTTGAAATCCTGGCCGTCCAGGTTTGTTTTTTCAACCTTTTCCAGCACGCCTTTATTTAAGAGGACGATTTCGTCACATAAATCGAGTGCCAGCTCCATGATGTGGGTGGAAAAGATGATGATATGGTCATCCTTGATGCTTTTTAACATTTGTTTCATTTCTTCGGCGACCACCACGTCAAAAGAAGTCAGCGGTTCGTCGAGCAATAAAATGTTCGGGTTCGCGATGATGTTGACGAGCATCTGCATCTTGTTTTTCATACCATGTGAGTAATCCTTCAGCAACTTGTCCCTGTCATCGGCCTCGATGTTCATAAAGTCAAAATATTCGTCAATCGCTTTCGGAATTTCGATATGTCTCTTGTTGATTTCAAGGAAAAATTTCAAAAATTCCCTGCCCGTCAAAAATTCCGGAACATTGGGGATGGAAAGGACGTAGCCGATGTCATTCGCTTCCAGTGCCCTGTCTTTTTCGTCATGAATGTAAAAGGTTCCGCCGTCCAGTTCTAAATCCTGGTTCAGACAATTGAAGAGCGTCGTCTTGCCGGCTCCGTTTCGCCCGAGCAGGCCGTAAATCTTTCCTTTCTCAAATCGGAAGTCGATGCCTTTTAGGACTTCCTTTTTCTCAAAGTTCTTCTTTAAGTTTTCAATGACTAATTCCATGATTATCCTCCCTTGTTGATGATTGTCAGTTACAGTTCGGTCAGGTCAGCGCGGCTTGCCGAAAATAAATATCGTGGCGAGGCAGACGATGAACGCGACGGCGGCCGCCAAAATCACACATAAAATCTTTTGATAGGGACGCTTTCCCAGCTCTTGTTGCGTTTCATCATGGGTGAGCGGCCGTTTTTCAGTAAACGCGACAATTTCCTTATACGTCCAGATATGGTTGCGCTTTTTGATTTTCTCAATGAAAAAGGCGGTTACACAAGCCGCGGCGGTAAGTATAAGCCAGAGGATGAATCCTGCCGTGCCCAGAAATTTAAACAGAGGGTACGCGCCGACAACTATGAGGATGAGTTCTGTGAAATAAAGATATCCCAGTAAATTGAATTTCTTTATCTCATGTTCATCCACTTCAGTAAGCGTCTCTTTCATTTCTTTGATGTCATCTCTCACGAGTTCGTCCAAAGTTACGTGAAAGACATTGCCAAGCAAAGATAAGCTTCTAATGTCAGGGCAGCTTTTATTGTTTTCCCAATTGGAAATGGTCTGCCTTGAGACAAAGATCTTGGATGCCAGTTCCTCCTGAGAAAGTTGCTGCATTTCCCGATATGCTTTTATCTTGCCGCCGATATTCATTGTGTGCCTCCATGAAATAGTTTACCTGAAAAGTTTCTGTTTGTCTGTCAAAAATCTTGGACATAAGGGTAAAAAGCCTTGTTTTATATGTAAAAAGTTTTTGACAGGCAAGTTTTCACGTTCTATTTTAACCTAAAACAAGGAAAAGTGGAAGAGTGATTTTAGGCGTGGCCAATCAGGACGAACTTTTAATTGTCAATCTGGTCGTTTCGTGATAAGATAGACTCGTGTAAATCGGATATGAAGTGTCTGCCATTACTATTGCGGCTCCCGGGCCGTGAATAGTAATTGTCCGTCGTCTAGTGATTTTGAGGATGGGTGCGACGGTGCCCGCAAAGGACGCCGATATAAGTGGCATGTACGGGAGAATGGATATGAGAGAAACTGCAAAGTACTATGAGGAATTGTATTTTTACGATGGCCATAAGGAAATTTCGGACAAGGATCAGGAGCTGTTTATCCAACTGCTTAACGCGAATGACGCGGTTGGATTATGCGGCGTGTTTGAGGAGGAAGGGTATCCTATTTATTGTGTGTCTGGATTTGCGCTGACCAGCCTGGGGTATTCGTTTGAAGAACTGATGGAAGCGACGGGGGGAAAGTTTTTGAACCTGGTCTACGAGAAGGACAAGGCGGCCTTTGCGAAGGAACGTGAACAAGAGATACCAAAGCACCATGAATTTCGCGTGGTGGATAAAGAGGGAAATTGCATGTGGGTAAATTCCCATTGTACGAGAACCGTGACGGCGGACGGGCGGAGGCTTCGAATTGCCTCCATTCGTGTCGTGGATGAACTCAGAAGAAGGGAAAACCAGCTTTTGGAGGCATTTTCCAAGGAATATCGGAGCATCCTTTACTTGGAAGAAAAGGGAAAGAACTATCGTTGGATTAAAAAGGGCGGAGAGTTAAGCGATGCCTATGAGAGCGGTTCCTACGAGGAGATTTTTCAGGCGTTGGAGCGGTATCGGGCAGTTTATGTCCATTCGGAGGATTCCGATTTCCAGGAGCTTATAGAGCGGGTAAGACGTTTGTCCAAGGAAAAGATGAACGATGGGAGAAGGTACGTGACAAATTATAAAATGCTGGCGAAGGACGGGAAATATCGTTGGAACGAGTTACAAGTCATTTTTAGCGGAAATAGCGAGATGGACACGGGACACATTATCATCACGTTCCGCGACGTGGATGACGTGACCAGGAAAAAACTGGAAGAAAACCAGATTATGGCGAATTCCCTGCAAAAGGCGGAGGAAATCATCAGCCTGAAAAATGAGTTTTTATCCAGGATGTCCCATGATATGCGCACCCCGTTAAACGGTATCATCGGCATGGTAGAGATGGCGAATGGAAATCTGGAGCATGCTGCCAAGGTGAAGGAGTGCCATGACAAGATTTTGGTATCCTGCAGGAACCTGGTGGAACTAATCAATGATGTCCTGGACATGCAGAATCTGACTTCCGGCAAGGTGGAATTTAATGAGGAAAATTTTGACCTGGTGGACATGATACAGAATGGATTTTCTGGTATTCAAAGGCAGGTGCGGGAAGGGGGGCTGTCCTATCAGGTGGAGCTTGAACCATTCGCGCATCCGTGCGTGCGGGGGAGTGCAAAATATATTCGTGGAATTTTTGAGACGGTTCTTTCTAACGCGGTGCGTTATAATAAGGAAAAAGGAAGCGTCAGGCTTACCGGGCGCGAGATTTCCAGCAGCCGTTCCATTAGCATTTATGAATTCGTGATCGAGGATAGCGGCATCGGCATGAGCGAGGAGTTTGTGAAGAGGATTTTTGAACCGTTTGAACAAGAGAACAACGGGGCCAGAACGGAGTATCAGGGTAGCGGACTGGGCATGGCCATTGCGAAGAGGATTGTCGAAGTGATTGGCGGGGACATATCGGTTGAGAGTAAGCTGGGGGAGGGAACGAAGGTGTTTTTGACGCTCCCGCTGAAAACCGTGAAGAATATAAGCAAGGGCAAGCCGGAGGGCATGGCGGATGCCAAGCGACTGTTGGCGCAAGAGTCGGCGGACAAGGGACGTTCAAGGGAATATGCGTTAATGCATCGGGAAAGTCTGGCCGGAAAAAAGGCACTTTTGGCGGAAGATAATGAAATTAACATGGAAATTGCAAAATACATTCTCGAGGACGCAGGAGTCATCGTGCAATGTGCGAAGAATGGGCAAGTCGCGGTAGAGAAGTTTGTCGATTCCGCGGAAGGTGAGATTGATTTTATATTGATGGATATTTTAATGCCGGTCATGGATGGTATTGAGGCCGCCAAGAAAATACGCGGTCTCGACAGGGAGGACGCGAAGAAGGTGCCGATGATTGCCTTGTCGGCCAATGCACTGGACGCGGATATAAAAAGGAGCAGGATGGCGGGCATGGATGAGCATTTGACGAAGCCGGTGGAAAGGGATATGCTTATCGATACGCTGGCGGAGTATCTGGTGAAGGAGTAAGACGGCGAGTGGAAGGATATAATTTTATCGATTTGTTTGCGGGGTGCGGCGGACTTAGCGAGGGATTTTACCGTCAAGGCTTTCGCGCGCTTGCGCACGTGGAGATTGACCCTGCCGCGTGTAAGACACTGCGGACGAGAATGAAATATTATGGATATGACGATGTGGACGCGGCCGTGCTGGAGATGGACATTACGCGGGGGGACGTTATTGAACGAATCGAGGAAGCGGTGCGGGGGCGCGAAGTGGATTTAATCATAGGCGGTCCTCCGTGCCAGGCATATTCAAGCCTTGGGCGGGCGAAGGATGACCACGCCATGCAAAATGACCCAAGAAATTATTTGTTTGAAAGCTATGTCAAAGTATTAAATCATTATAAGCCGAAGTTTTTCGTGTTTGAAAATGTCACGGGAATGCTGACGGCAAAGATTAAAGGGGAGTACATCGTAAATAAAATTCTGGCGGCATTTGGTGAAAATTATAAAGTGAAGTTCGACCCTAAAATGATGGTGCTCAATTCCGTAAATTACGGTGTTCCCCAGATTCGCAAGAGGGTGATCATCCTGGGCGTGCGCAAGGATGTTGGCGTAGAACCCGAGGAGGTTTATGCGGGAATCGTAAAGACGCATTACGACCCGGAGGAAATGTGCGGGGAAACCGCGGAGGCACATGATGAGTCAGCGGAAATGTGCGGGGAAACCGCGGAGGCGCATGATGAGTCAGCGGAAATGTGCGGGGAAACCGCGGAAGCGCATCGTGATTCGGAAGAAGAGTGTCTGGTGCAGGCGGGGGATGATGCAGGCAAGGAACAAGGCCTGAAAAAATATGTCACGGTGCGGGATGCCATCGGGGAACTGCCCCCGCTTCATCCGGGACAAGGAAAGCCGCTTGTCGCATTTGAATCCAGGAGGGATAATGAATTTTTAAAGAAAATCCGAAAAGAGGATGACAAGGTACTAAGGGATCATGTGGCGCGCAATCATAATGAGCGGGATATCGAAAGATACAAGGTCATGAGTGAGAACCACTGGACGTTCCAGGAGCTTTTGGAACATCGGCCGGATCTCAATCATGAAAAGCAAAGGGTGTTCGGCAACAGCTATGTGGTGCAGTGGTGGGATTTGCCTTCAAAGACCATCATCGCGCATTTATATAAGGACGGAAATCAATTTATACATCCGGATAGTTCGCAGGGACGGACCTTTACCGTGAGGGAGGCCGCCCGGCTTCAGTCATTTCCGGATGATTTTGTATTTGAGGGGCCGCGCACGGAGCAGTTTAAGCAGGTCGGCAACGCGGTGCCGCCGTTGTTCGCGGAGGCGATTGCCAGGTGCTTGAAGGAAAAACTGGCGTTCTTGATTGGAGGCGGAACATGATTTTTAAATCGGCCGTCAGTTTGGACGGCAAGACGGAAAAGTCATTTTTTTTAGAGCAGATACATGTATATCGAAGGCTGGTGGAAGTGTTCTGCGAGAAAAACCAGATGGAATTATGTGTGGAAAGTTTGCCAATGCCGGTGTTTTTGCAGGAGCTAAAGGACATCGGCGTGATTAGAAGCGAGGAAGAACTGCCTGTCTTAAAGACATTTCTGGGAAAGGAATACGACACATTTGCCGAGGCGGTGGTCTTTGCCATTGCCCATAAGGAGGAACTTGGCGGCTTGCTCGACAAGCTTTATAATTCGAAGCGAAAAGAAGCGCAAGAGGCGGCGGAGAAAGCGCACGATTTGACGCTGGTGGACTTTTTTTGCGGTGCCGGGGGCTTAAGCCTTGGATTTATGCAAGAGGGCTTTCATGTCAAACTGGCCAATGACATCGAAGATGTCTGCATTCAGACCTACAAATACAATCACCCCGAGCTTTCGACTGACAAACTGGTTCAAAACGACATCCGGGAGATTGTGGATCACTTGGAAGATTATATAAAGGAAGAAATTGACATCGTGGCCGGCGGCCCGCCGTGCCAGGGATTTAGCGAGGCGAACCGGCAACGGGTGATTGACGACCCGCGTAACGAACTGTACAAATATTTCGTGAAAGCCGTGGAGAAAATCGTCCCCAAGGTCGTCGTGATGGAAAATGTGAAGGGGATGCTTAAGGTGGCCGACCAGGTGGTCGAGGATTATGAGCGGCTGCAGATTCAAAAGGATGGGCGGCGATATTCTTATAAAGCAAAATACCGGCTCTTAAATTCGCAGGACTTTTCGGTGGCGCAGAGCCGGGAACGGCTGATTTATATCGCGGTTCGAAATGACGTGATGGAAGAGAAGAAGGTGCGGCCGGAGGATATTTTCGCGCAGATAGCGAAAGCGTGCGAGGGAAATCCAACGTTCGTTTTGATGGACGCGCTACGCGACATCAAGCCGCTCGAGGCACCGAGAATTAAGAACATGAACGAGGTAGACAGTATTGCGACGGGAAAGAAGATTGATGTCAATGCTTATGTGAAAAATGACAATGCATACCTTGCGTTAATCAACGAGGGCAGGGAGATGCCCTATGTGTTCAACCACAAGGCCAGGTATTTAAGTGACGTGAACTATGAGATTTATAAGCGTCTTTCACAAGGGGACGACGCGACGGACGAAAAAATAAAGGACATCATGCCATACGCCCATCGGAACCATTGCTTTAAGGACAAGTATTATAAGTTGATAGCGGACAAGCCGTGCAGGACGATTACGGCACATTTGAAAATGGATTGTCATTCCCATATACACCCGTATCAGGTGAGGGCACTCACGCCGAGGGAAGCCGCCAGGGTGCAGTCATTTCCCGATGATTATTTGTTCTGGGGGGCATATTTGAAAACGTACATGCAGATAGGAAACGCGGTGCCAACGAGGATGGCCAGAGGGATTGCACGGGTAATAAAGGAGTATTTAGAGTGAAAGTCGTACAAGTGGTAAAAAAATTGAACAATACCGAGTTGGGAAAGGGCGGCACGCACGATACATATGTTCTGGTTCCCAGTGAGCTGGACATCACCGACGTGTTTGTGAAGTTAGACGAGATGGTCATGTTTACGGATAAAGACACGCGGGAAACCTTGGAGATAAGAAGCACGTATGGACGTGAGAAGCGGATTGTCGGACTGGGGCAATATTATCGGAATCATGACTTGTCAGCCGGGGACGAAATTGTATTTGAGCGGCGGGTGAGCGGGAAAAAGATAGAGCATTTTATCTGTGTCAGGAAAAATGAGGATGCACTGGTAATCCAGAGATATAAAAAAGGATTTGAAATACTGACTCCAAATCGGCTGGGGCGATTTGAAAATGTCACGACCGAGTCGGGGGAGTCCCTTCAGGTGAAGTTTTTGACTTCGGAGAAAAAGCGGAATGATTCGCCGGAGGCAACAAGATTTTATGACGTGATTGTTTCGGGGAAAAGTATTTTGAATGCTCCAAAGGCAAAGGGGTTAAGTGAAATCCGGGTTCGGGGCGGAAAAATCGAGGTAACACCATTTTACGGCTGGAAGAAGTACGTGTTTGAGACGGAGGAAAGCGAATGAGTAATTATATTATGTCGGTGGATTCATTTGTAAATACATTTTCGGTGATAGATACGTCCCAAACCATTTGCTTTTCCATGAAGATGCAGAAACGGGACAAGGATTTTTGGGAGTCGGATTTTGCCGCCCTTTGGGAGGGCGACCGTATATTGATATTTCGCAGAAAGCCGTTGTCAACTATAAGTGTCGTTCTGGAAGTGCTGGAGTCTAGTGGAAAGGAAATCAAGTTTCAAAAGAAGCTGGAAGTGGCGAACGGGTATGAACTTACCGATGAAAGTGCCAGGGCAGGGGGGATGGAAGGGGATCTGGAAAATGACGTGCTGATAGAGGTTACGGATGCCTTTTATGAAAAAATCTGCCGGGAGTTGGTTGACGGATTTATGCGGGATGGCTTGAATATAGACGGAGACGCGGACGAGGAAAGTCGGGAAACCCTGGTTCAGGGAGCTCGGACAAGCCAGGAAGCCGTGAGCCAGGGGGCGCAGTCGGGAGAAACGTTGGCGCAGGACGGACAAATGCAGTGGGACGGGGTGCCCCGCGTCACGGGCGGGGCGAACGTCCTTCTCTACGGCGTGCCCGGAGCGGGTAAAAGCCACGAGATTCAGGAAAAATATTGCGATGATCCTTCCAAAATAGAGCGGGTGGTATTCCATCCGGATTACACGTACTCCGACTTTGTGGGACAGATTATGCCCCGGGTGGAGGAGGGGCGGTTGAAGTACATTTTCACGCCGGGGCCATTTACCCGAATGCTGAAAAAAGCATGGGATCATCCGGCGGAGAAATATTATCTGGTCGTGGAGGAAATCAATCGGGGCAACGCCCCGGCCATTTTCGGGGAAATTTTTCAATTGCTCGATAGGAAGACGGCGGATGACGACAAATATGAAGAATCTGAATACGGCGAAAGCGAGTATGGAATTTCCAATTATGACGTGGCCGCCGAAGTGTATGGCGATGCGGCGAGGGAGGTTCGCATCCCGTCCAATATGTGGGTTTTGGCAACCATGAATACGGCGGACCAGAATGTCTTTACATTGGACACGGCGTTTCAGCGCAGATGGGACATGCATCATATTAAAAACGACGTGCATGCGGCCGGACACGCGCAGGAGAAAATTGAAGGCTCGGAGATTACCTGGGGGAATTTTGCTTCGGTAATCAATGAATTGGTGGTTGAGTTTAACGCGGATCTGGGCGGCTTTGAGGATAAGCGGCTGGGTGCATATTTTGTCCGGGGAGATGAACTTTCTAAAGATAAATTCCCGGAAAAGGTTTTGAAATATTTGTGGGAAGACGCGTTTAAAATGGAACGGGAGGCCGTGTTTGACGAAAAATTCAAATCATTGGATCAGGTGATAGAGGCTTTTTGTGCGGCGGAGGAAGATTGGGAAGATCCGTTGGACGCGGTACTGCGGCCGGAGGTCTATCGAAAGATGAGGGAATGAAATGTCAGGATACGGCATCAGGGACAAATGCAGGGTGAATACAAATAAAGACGCGGATGCCTTTGTCGGGATTTTGTGTGAAAACGGCGACATTCGTATCAATTTTCCTTTGGGATTTCGTATTTCCGAGGATGAGAAGGAACTGCGGAAGGAGATTCTTCTTTTGATTCACACGATTGGTGCGACCACCGCCCGAAGAGATTCGGAAATCTTGAAATCAGATCGTGTATATAACCAGACGGCATTTCCCATTCAGAGTTACATGCATGTGATTTCGGATTATTATGCGAGGGGTTATTACAAAGAGCGGGAAATAAGGCATGCCGTGGCAAAGAGGGGAAAGATTGACTGGAACCGGACGATAAAGACAAGAAAGCCGTATGTCGGATACGCGACACACGCAGGGGCATGTGCCGGGAGCACGGCGGATGCCGCCTGTGCAAAGTGCTTCAAGGAGGAAGGCTCTGAGAAGAGTGGGCTTGAGCGGTGCGAAAACCCTACCGTGTTTTATCTTGACTTTGTGACCAGGAAAAACATGATAAATGAGAACGAACTTATTACATTGATTCACAAATACTGTGTATATGAAAGCTTTGAAAAAATAGGGTGGCTTTTTACCGGTGCGATGCCTGCCAGGCCGGAAATTCAATATAATGGAAGGCTTTTTAAAAGGATTGTCCGGGATAAGCTGCAAAGCACGTTCAATGACA
>CATLEQ010000079.1 GCA_949915905.1 uncultured Lachnospiraceae bacterium
TACATACCGAAATACTTCTTCACTCACGCGGCGTCGCTGCATCAGGGTTTCCCCCATTGTGCAATATTCCCCACTGCTGCCTCCCGTAGGAGTTTGGGCCGTGTCTCAGTCCCAATGTGGCCGGTCGCCCTCTCAGGCCGGCTACTGATCGTCGCCTTGGTGAGCCGTTACCTCGCCAACCAGCTAATCAGACGCGGGTCCATCCCATACCGTCTCGGCTTTCCCCTCCCGGCCATGCGGCCAAAAGGGCTCATGCGGTATTAGCGGCCGTTTCCAGCCGTTGTCCCCCTGTATGGGGCAGGTTGCCCACGCGTTACTCACCCGTCCGCCGCTCAGTCGCGAACCTTCCGCCCGAAGGCCTCCGGAACGCGCTTCGCTCGACTTGCATGTGTTAGGCACGCCGCCAGCGTTCATCCTGAGCCAGGATCAAACTCTCGTTAAAAGTTCTTTCCGGTCAAGAATCGCTGCACGCTTTTCTTTTCCCTTTTTACTGTTCTTGCCACTTCTTCCAAAGTGGCGGGTGTCCGCTCGTCCTTCCCGAACCGGAAGGACTCGCTGTTCCCAAAAATTCTCTTTCAGAAATTTTCAAGGATTGTTGTTGTCTATTGTTCAGTTGTCAAGGTTCGTTTTGTTGCCATTCTTGTTTCTTGCGACAGCTTGTTAATGTTACCACAGCCATTTTGCTTTGTCAAGAACTTTTTTAATATTTTTTTGACCCTTCAATGTTTTAATGAGTCAGCCAAAATATATTAGCATTTTATTTTTTATCTGTCAAGATGTTTTTTACATTTTTTGTAAAATCTTGTAACTCATGTCGCGTACCGCTCTGCGACCGACCCACCATGTCCTCGTAGAACCGACTCGCGACCAACCCTTGACTTTCATGATTCGGATTGAAGCTACTTATGCAATTAACTCTTGACCATCTCGTCCTGCATCTATATGAACTCCCGTTCATAAATCCAATACAAAACGAACGGAGAAGGAGGGATTTGAACCCTCGCGCCGCTATTAACGACCTACTCCCTTTCCAGGGGAGCCCCTTCGGCCAGCTTGGGTACTTCTCCAAAATGTCCGCTATTTAATATACACGATTTGAAACCAGTTGTCCAGTACTTTTTTCTTTTTTTTAAAAAAATTTATTCTCGTACCTGATTTCTACCAGTCTAAGCCCCTGGGGCGGCACGGTTACTCCCGCCGCTTTCCGGTTTTTCTCTTCTAAAATCTCCTTCACATGCTCCGGTGTATAAAATCCTCTTCCCACCCGAAGCAAAGTTCCCACGATAATACGCACCATGTTATACAAAAATCCATTTCCCGTAATGAAAATGCGCAATTCGTCCTCCACCGGCATGATTTCCAGACTGTAGATGGTACGTACCGTGTCCTCCACATTGGTATGAATGCTACAGAAGCTGGAGAAATCATGTGTGCCGAGTAAATACCCGGCCGCATGGCGCATGTCCTCTAAATTCAGATTATATGATACAAAAAAGGTATACAAACGCCGGGTAGGATCTGCGATTTTGGTATTCAATATACGGTATTCATACGTTTTTGTACAATCACAGTAGCGGGGATGCCAGTCCGGCGGCACTTCCTCCGACTTTATAATTACGATGTCGTCCGGAAGATGCTGATTTAACGCGTAGGAAATGCGTTCTGGCGGAATCCGCGTATCAGAATCAAAAACTGCCACGTTCCCCGAGGCATGAACCCCCGAATCCGTCCGACTGGCTCCGATGACCGCCGTTGGTTCTCCAAGCATTTTCGACAAAGCTTTATTCAGTACTTCTTCAATTGTAATCCCATTTGGCTGTATCTGCCATCCGCAATAATTCGTACCGTCATATGCCACGGTCAACCTGATTCGTTTCATTTTGCCTCCGATTTCATAGGGATGGGCTTTCTCACTAAATTCGCCCCTTAAGGAAGTTCTTTTCGCTAAGCTCGACCTTTAAGGAAGTTCTTTTCGCTAAGCTCGACCTTTAAGGAAGTTCTTTTCGCTAAGCTCGACCTTCGGTCTCGCTAATCTCAAAGAACAACCTCGCGCTAAATTCAAGCTTCGCCCGCGGCTCGCTTTCATTAAGCTGCTTTCGGTTTCGGTCAAAATATCCATATATGGAGCGGCGCGAACCTCCCCGCCACGAATGCCAAAACCACATACGCCACCACAATCACATATGCCGCGTAATCCTGCCTTTTATATACGAGAGGTTTCATTTTCGTGCGGCCCTCCCCGCCGCAGTAGCATCTCGCCTCCATCGCCAGCGCCAGGTCATTGGCCCGGCGAAAGGCGGAGACGAACAATGGAACCAGTATTGGCACCATCGCCTTTGTCCTCTGTATCATGTTTCCGCTCTCCAAGTCCGCCCCCCGGGCAATCTGCGCCTTCATGATTTTATCCGTTTCCTCTAAAAGAATCGGAATGAAACGTAGGGCAATCGACATAATCATCGCCACCTCGTGCACCGGGACGCGAAACCGGTTCAGCGGACGAAGCAGGCTTTCAATCCCGTCCGTCAGTGCATTCGGTGTCGTGGTGAGCGTCATCAACGAAGAACCGATAATCAGATAAATCAGCCGTATCGCCATAAACACGGAAATCCTCAAACCATTTTCCGTAATTGTAAAAATCCAAAAGTGCAGCAAGACCGCGCCCTCTTTTGTCAAAAACAGATTCATGACCACCGTAAACATCAAGAGCAAAATAATCGCCTTCAAGCCTTTCACGATAAATCGAAACGGCACTTTGCTGGCACGAATCACGAATACTAAAAACAAGGTCGCAATCACGTAACCGGACAAACTGTTCTGTACAAACAATGAAATTAAAAAGAGGAGGGTGCAGACAATCTTCACCCTCGGGTCTAATCGGTGAATCACACTGTCGGCAGGATAATACTGTCCGATTGTAATCTCTCTAATCATGTGTCACTCCTCTTTCCGTGCCGCAATACCCGCAAAATTTCCGCCGCCGCTTCCTCCACGGTCGTCGCCGCCGTTTCGACCGGAAGCCCCCGCTCCTGCAAATCATGCATCACGTATGTCACCTGCGGTGCGGCCAGCCCGACCTGCTCCAATTCTTTATAATGGGAAAACACTTCCCTCACGGCTCCGTCCAGCATCTTTTCCCCACGATTCATCACGATAATACGTTCCACATAGCGCGCAACGTCTTCCATGCTGTGCGAAACCAGCACCACCGTCATTCCCGTCTGGTCATGTAAATATCTCACCTGGTCTAAAATGTCGTCCCTTCCCGCCGGGTCAAGTCCGGCCGTCGGCTCGTCCAATACCAGCACCTTCGGCCTCATCGCCAACACCCCGGCAATCGCCGCACGGCGTTTTTGGCCACCGGACAATTCGAACGGCGACTGATGATACTGCTTTTCCGGGAAACCGACCAACTCAAGAGCCTCGCGCGCCCGCTTTTCACACTCTTCCTTTGACAGCCCTTGATTTTTCGGGCCGAAACAAACATCGGACAAGACGTCCTCCTCGAACAACTGGTGCTCCGGATATTGAAACACCAGTCCCACCTGGCTGCGCAACCCCTTCATGTCATATCCGTCCGCATAAATATTTTCCCCGTTATAATAAATCGCGCCGGAGCTCGCCTTCACCAATCCATTTAAATGCTGAATCAACGTGGACTTCCCGGAACCCGTATGGCCGATGATTCCCACGAACTGCCCCGGCAATATTTCCAGCGAGACATCCTTCAGGGCGTGCTTCTCATAAGCCGTCCCGGCACTATATATATAATTGACATGCTCTAACTTAATCGACATATTGCCTGCACCAGTTCCTCTCTTCGCAGAATTCCCTTAGGAATGTCCAGCCCGCCTTTTCGAAGCTCCTCCGCCAGCATCGTCACCTGCGGCACGTCCAGACGATACCGCTTCAGCTCATCGACCCGGCTAAAAATCTCCCTCGGAGTCCCCTGCATCACGACGTGGCCGCCCTCCATCACGTAAACCGCGTCCGCGTCAATGGCTTCCTCCATATAATGCGTAATCAAAATCACGGTCACGTTTTTTCGCTTCCTCAATTCCTGCACGGTACGCAGCACTTCCTTGCGTCCAACGGGGTCAAGCATGGCAGTCGGTTCGTCAAGTACGATACATTCCGGCTCCATGGCAATCACGCCGGCAATCGCCACGCGCTGCTTCTGCCCTCCCGACAGCTTGTTCGGAGAATGCGTCCGATACTCAAGCATGCCGACCGACTTAAGGCCGTCCTCCACGCGCCGCCATATTTCTTCCGTCGGCACGCCAAGGTTCTCGGGGCCGAATCCCACGTCCTCCTCGACGATCGTTCCGATAATCTGGTTGTCCGGATTTTGAAACACCATCCCTGCCGACTGGCGCACGCTCATCAGTTCCCGGGGATCCTTCGTGTCACGCCCGTTCACCCACATCGTGCCGCCGGTCGGCACCAAAATCGCGTTCATATGCTTGGCCAGCGTCGATTTTCCCGAGCCGTTGTGACCCAAAATCGCCACAAACTGTCCCGGCCGCACGTCCAACTCAATCTCGTCAAGTGCCCGGTTCATCCCGATGACATTTCCCTCGTCATCGCGCTGCTCATATTCATAAACCAATTCTCTTGCCCGTATCATTTCCATCCAGAAAACCTCCAGTTACTATTCACGGGGCTGTGCGCCCCGCCGCACGGCTTCCGTCCAATAAAGTAATGATATCGATGGGCATTTCGGCCATCGCCGTAGGCGATTTTAAATGGCCGAATGCCGTTACTATCGCGGCCGCAGGCCGTGAATAGTAACAACCTCCGCCTCCTTGGGAACCGTCTCTTCACTGCTTTCTTTATACCGTCTCCGGCTCTTCATACTCCACGCCAAAGGTTTCCACCGTCACCGTCTTCATCCTCTGGTCCTCGAGCGGCCTGTCACTGTAATCCGTCTCCGCCTCCGCGATTTTATTCACCACGTCCATGCCCTCCGTAATCTTTCCGAAGGCCGCATAGGAGCCGTCCAAGTGCGGTGATTTCTCATGCATGATAAAGAACTGGGAGCCTGCGGAATCCGGATGCATCGCCCGTGCCATGGAAAGAACGCCCGGGTCGTGCCGCAATTCATTTTTAAAACCGTTTTGTGCAAATTCTCCCTTAATCTGATATCCCGGTCCACCCATACCGGTTCCGTCCGGGCATCCCCCTTGTATCATGAAGCCACGGATGACACGGTGGAAAATCAACCCGTCATAGTACCCCTTCTTAACAAGTGAAATAAAGTTATTCACCGTGTTCGGCGCGATTTCCGGATACAGTTCCGCTTTCATAACGTCCCCGTTTTCCATCTCAAATGTAACAACTGGATTTGCCATCATTTTTTACCTCTTTTCCTTTTTTGATTACTGTAAAAGTCCCGCTTTGACATGATATACGCTTCGCCACGATACCAACGCCTATTTTAGCCGAAAACCCTTCATTCGTCAATTAAAAGATGTCACGACGCCTAAAAAGTAGCCTAAAAGGAACTGGCGCGTACCGTCAATCTGCCCCTGATTGACATCTACGCGCCAGTTCCCGAAAGGAGGGAAAAATATATGAAAAACAATCTACTTGTCGTATTTTGGTCGAAGTCCGGTGGCCACGGAGACATCCCGCGAAATGCCTCGCCTTCGTGACCGCGGCCACCGTCTTCTTTGTTTGTACCTATAGCATAATACCTAATTATGAATTACGTGTGACATGATTCAAAAGTTTTTATGAATTTTATTAACATCCTATGAATGTGATGCCGGATTACAAATCTCCCGCATCAATACGAACATAATTTATAGCAATGTCAACGCTTCTCTCATGCCTTTTCGTACACTGCCACCTCATACGGACGAAGCACGTCCTCACGGCCTTCATAATTCCCCAGCACCTTGGACACGTTCGGACTCTGCCAGCCCTCCGGCAGGGCATAGCACACCGGTTTCTTTGTAAAGGAGCAGACCACCAATACTTTTTTCCCTTTATAGCTGCGCTCGTACACGTACAGATTACGGTGATTCTTTTCCAGTTCCCAGTAAGTGCCGTAACGAATGACCGGATTTTTGCGGTACGCGATCACCTTTCGGTAAAAAGAAAGAAGCGAATCCTCATCATCAAGCTGGCTCTCCACGTTCACCTGCGGATAGTTTTCATTGATGACGAACCACGGGGTTCCCGTCGTAAAGCCCGCATGCTCCCCCGCGCTCCACTGCACCGGGGTACGCGCGCTGTCACGGCAGGATTTGCGCGCCAGCTTCATCGCCTTTTTCTCCCCGAACAACCCCTTCCACGTATTGTAATTTTGTTTCACCTGAATGTCCTTATAATCCTCCAAGGTCGGAAGGCTTATGTTGGTCATGCCGATTTCCTGCCCCTGGTAGACGAACGCCGTGCCCTTTTGCAGCAAATACATCGCCGCCAACATCTTTCCGCTCTCCACACGGTACTGCTCGTCGCCATAACGGGAAATGATGCGCGGATGGTCATGATTCTCGATATAGAGCGCGTTCCACCCTTTCCCCTCCAGGTCATTTTGCCAGCTTGAAAACGCCCTCTTCATTTTCCGCAGATTAAACGGAAGCTGCAGATAGTCCGTCATCAGGCAGTCTGCCTCCATGTGTTGGAAATGGAACATCATGTCCAAGTCCTGCTCCTTGCCCTCGCCGATAAACGGCAACGCTTTTTTCGGGGTCATCTGCGGTGCCTCTCCCAGCAGGAAGCAATCATATTCTTCCGCCACGCGCCGATATTCCTGCAAATACTCATGCAAATGCGGCCCGTTGCTGTAATAGCCCAGCCCCTTCGCCGCCGGCATCACGTAATCGTTTGGCAGCCCTTCTTCTTTTGAAATGAACGTAATCACGTCCTCACGGAACCCGTCCACGCCCTTTTCCAGCCAAAAACGCATGATTTTCTTGACCTCCTCGCGCACCGCGGGATTGTCATGATTCAAATCCGGTTGCTTTTTGGCAAAAATATGAAGATAATACTCGTCCACTTCCTCGACGTATTCCCATGCCTTCCCCTCAAAAAGGCTGTCCCAGTTGTTCGGATTTTTCTTGGCATCCTCGGGATGGCTCATCCCGTCTTTGTCACGTTTTCCCTCGCGCCAAATATAATAGTCATGATAAGGGCTGTTCTTGTCCTTCTTTGCCGCCAAAAACCACGGATGCTCATCGGACGTATGATTCACCACCAGGTCCATGATGACCTTCATCCCCAATTCATGCGCCCTGTCAAGCACCTTCTGGAAAATGTCCATGTCGCCGTACTCGGAATTTATGTTATAATAATCCGCGATGTCATAACCGTAATCCGCGTTGGGCGACGGATAAAGCGGGGAAAACCAGATTCCGTCCACGCCCAGGGAGCGGATATAATCCAGTTTCTCATAAATTCCCCACAAATCGCCAATGCCGTCGCCGTTTCCATCCTTAAAACTGCGCGGCCAAATCTGGTAAAACGTCATGTCCTTGTACCATTGTTTTCTCTTCATACCGCCATTCGTCAGGCAACTTTTCCCGACACTCCTTTCTGTAAGCCAAATACCATCCACATGCCGACTTGCCAAGGAACCGTCATCAATCAATTTCGTGCACTAGCGCACCTTGATTTGTCCCAGCACTTCTCCGATTGGTGCCGCGATCGTCAAATCCGCCCGGACGCTGCGCGCCGTCTCCGATTTATTAATCACGGCCAAATATTTTCCCCTGAAATAATCAATGAACCCCGCCGCCGGATACACGACCAAGGAGGTTCCGCCGATGATTAGCATGTCTGCTTCGCGAATCGCGCCCACCGCACCTTGAATCACCTCCGAGTCCAGGCCCTCCTCATAAAGCACCACGTCCGGCTTGACAATGCCGCCGCATTTCTCACAATGTAAAACGCCATCGGCCTCCTTTACCTTTTTCGCGTCATAAAATGCATGACAATCCATGCAGTAATTGCGCATAATGCTGCCATGCAGCTCATATACGTTTTTACTTCCCGCCGCCTGATGAAGGCCGTCAATATTTTGCGTGACCACGGCCGTCAGTTTTCCCGCCGCTTCCAGCTCTGCAAGCTTTTGGTGCGCCGCGTTTGGCCGGGCGTCAAGCACCATCATTTTCTCTTTATAAAACTCATAAAAAGCTTCCGTATGTTTCATGAAAAAACTATGGCTGACCACTTCTTCCGGCGAATATTTGTACTGCTGGTGGTAAATGCCGTCGGCACTGCGAAAATCCGGGATGCCGCTCTCCGTTGACACTCCGGCGCCGCCGAAAAATACGATTCGGCTGCTCTTGTCAATCATTTCCTGCAATCGTTCTATTTCTTTCTCATACATAACCACATTTCTCCTTACTGCGGACACGTCTTAGTCTTGACTTATATGACCCGCCTCTATATGCTTGTCAATGATTTCCTGCATGCAATGCCAAATTTCCGGGGAAGTCTCCGGGAGTTTCTCATTTCTCTTATAAATCCACTCCTTCTTCACCCCGTGCTCTTCCCAGCTCTTTCCATTCGAAGCGTCATTTAAAAGCAATGGTTGGAAATTGTCCAAAAGATGGGCATACTTCGCGTCCGGGGTCTCGTACGCTTCAAATTCTTCCCACAATCCTTTGAAATAATCCCCCTGGTCTTTCGGCAACAGTCCAAAAATACGCGCGGCCGCCTTCTGTTCCCGCTCCGCCTTGGACTTCGCCCCTTCCGGGTCATAGGCATATGTGTCCCCCGCGTCAATTTCCACCAGGTCATGAACCAGCACCATGACAATCACCTTTGCCACGTCCACCGGCTCCTTTACATATTCCTTCAACAGACACGCCATCAACGCGAGATGCCAGGAATGCTCCGCGTCATTTTCCTTTCTTGTCGCGTCCGAAAGGTACGTCTGCCTGAAAATCTGCTTTACCTTGTCAACTTCCACGATAAACCGAAGCTGCTCTTCTAAACGTGTCATAAAAATACCTCACTAAGTGCTCACCCTATGTCTGGACTGTTGTCTGCCACTAGGCTCGAAAGCACCTCGCCAAGTGGTCCGACAACTACATTCGCACGTAAGCGTCCAAAAAACAGACGCTAAGTGCTCATAGTAAGAAAAAGCACAGCTACTCATGCCATGCTTTCCTTTCCGCGCCTACACAAAAATCTATTTTTTATTCTTACAAATCCACCCTGCCGCTCACTTCATCGTTTACAACGAAATATGCCGCGGACTCTTCCGGTTTCAGATAAATCTTAACCTCTTTCAAATCGCCTACTTTGTTTTTCAATTCCTTCGTCCATACTTCTTTAACCTTGGCAAAGATATCCTTTTGCGTAAACTCCTTGCCGGCAAACTGAAGGAACATCTCCGTCTTCACTTCGGCTTTCTTTTTCGGGTCTCTCTTCGCCGTCTTTTTCGCCGTGGCAGCTTTTGCTTCCGGAGCCTCTTTCATCACGCCCGCCTTCGTCTCAATGGCCTTGGTCGTGTCCTTCTTTGTCTCAATCTTCAGGGCGGCCTTCGTCTCTTTTTTCGGTGCCACTTCTGTTTCCTTCTTCACGGCCTTCGCCTCTGGCTTCGGTGCTTCCGCCTTCACGGCCTTCATCTCTGTCTTTGGTGTTTCCATCTTCGTCTCTACCGTTGCCGCCTTTACTGCTTCTTCCTTCACTTCTGCCTTTGCCGTCTTTTTCTCAGATGCCTTTGCGGATGTCTTCCTTGCTGCCTTTACGTTTGCTTGTGTATCTGTTTTCGCCGTCGTCTTTTCAACTGCTGTCTTTCTTGGTCTTGCCATGGTTATAATCCTCCCAAAACGTCACGCTCATTCACTGGCATGAACTATGTATTATTTTATCGTTACCCCTAAATAGTAACTCCATTTACCTATTATAACGCATTTTCTACAAAAGGTCAAAAAGAATATGAAATATCTATTAAATTTTCTATTTTGCCGGATTATACACATGTATTACGCAAAATAGACAACAATATATCCAACTTTTCTACCGTTTTCCGGCAAAGAAAACAGAGGCCGTCACAAAACAGTCTCTGTCTTCTCTGTTATTTTTATCAAATTATTTTCTTCCCGCTTTCGCGTCCAGTTCCGCATTTGCCTGTTCCACTTTCAAATTCTTCAGACACAGCCAAATGATGGCAATCGAAATCATCGGGAACCACAGATACATGAACTGCAGCATGTTAATCGCGGACTGCGGTTGTACTGGTGCCGCGTTAACATAACCGCCGATTGCCAAAAGCAGTCCGGAAAGTGCGCTACCGATACCACTACCAACCTTGATGCCAAGGGAGGAACAGGAGAACATCGTGCCATCCACACGTTTTCCAGAGGTCTTGTAGGTCCAGTCAGATGCCGCCGCGATCAATGCGTTCAAGTCACCGGTCAGCGGGCTGGAGCAAAGTCCTGCCAGGCAGGAGCATACCAACATGACCGGAATGCTTCCCATATAACCGCCAATCATAAAACCAATACGGAAAATAAACGCCAACGTATAACCACCCAGGTTTACCTTGTACATACCTTTTAACTTTGCAACCAGCATCGGCGTGAACGCCAGGCCGATAATCATCGGGAACATCTGTGCCATGGAGAAAAGTCCCAATAAACTCGCATTTCCTAATACATATGTCATGTAATAAATACCAACTCCGGCAATACCGGTCTGCACATATGTAAAGATATAAATCACACAAATCAACAAGTAATATTTGTTCTTCATCAAAAGCTTAAAGGAATCCAAAAACGTAAGCTTCTCGGCCTCTGCCGCCGCGTCCGCCGTTTTGCCTTCCTCTTGATCCATCAACTCGGAGTCCGGAAGCTCTTTCACGGAGAATACGGAAATCGTGTTCACGATTAAACCAATAATGGCATAAATCAAAGCCACACTTCTCCAGCCAACTGCACCGCCGCCAAGCGAACCCACCAAATTCACCGTGATGGATGCCACTACCAGGTTCGTCGCCAATGAGAACATGAAACGAATGGAACCCATCTGCACACGCTCGTTGCCGTTCTTCGTAATCAAAGCGGTCAAGGACGCATACGCAATGTTGTTCGCCGTGTAGAATACCGCGTTCAACAATGTATAGGCAATGAAGAAGAACGCATACTGCGCGGTCTTGCCCCAGCTCATCGGAACCGCGAAAATCGCCACCAGGCAAACCGCGTTACCAACATAGGACCACAGCATCCACGGGCGAGCCTTTCCCATCTTGCTCTTCGTCTTGTCAATCAGACGCCCAAAGAAAATATCGGTCACGCCGTCCGCAAACTTCGAAAACATAATCAAAATACCAATCACGCCGGCGTTCAAGTCCACCGTGTCCGTCAAGTAAATCATGACGAAACTCGTCAAAAGTGCATAAACCATGTTTGCCGCCAAGTCACCAGAACCATACCCCACCTTGTTGTACCACTTCAAGTACCTCTTCTCATTCATAAAAACCTTCCTTTCGTGTACCCCCCCCCCACAAATTTTCCAAAAATAGGGTCAAATCGCTTGTTTGCTCCCACTTCCTACGCAAAACAATGGGTGAAATTGGTTTGTTTCACCACTTCGTCCCATTCATCGTTTCGCGCCAGGGTTTTGACCTTCACCATTTGCGACCGCCACTTTTTGGTTCACCTTAAGGAGGAGGGTATCTAATCTGTTAATGATTATCCTACGGGTTACACTGTGATCCCACCAGGCTCGATAATACCTCACCAAGTGTTCACACTAAGGGAATGTTGTCACGCATCAACATTCGGTTTTTCTCGTCACTTTCCGTCAAATGTACACTTTAGCCATTGTGACCATTTTCGAAAAGTGTTCACGAACACACTAACAATATTATAATAACACATTGTCATTTTGTCAATAATTTTACTGAAATTCGATTTTGAAATTGTCAATCTTTCACAAACGTCATTTTGCATGTCAAATCCTTTCTCCAGATAGGATTTATTCCTGCTTGGCGTTTGACTTCACTTAAACATTCTGCCCGATCCGCACGCTCAACTCTGTCTGATACCACTCCGTCTCCGGCCGGATTCCCAACGCCAGATAATTAAACAGAATCTCCAGCGGCTTGACTCCTTGCTTCTCCGGTTCCTGACAGATGGTCGCGTCAATCGTCCCGTTTTTCACCATCTCGCGCTGCCAGTCCGTCACCAGGTCATTCGTGATAATGCGAACGTCACTCGTCATCCCGGAACGCCGGATTGACTGACACACGCTATAATCACCCGGATTTGCCAGATAGAGCACGTCGATATCCGGATGACGTTCCATCATTTGTTGGACTTCCGTAAAAAAATCATCCAAATTCTCCACGTCTTCTGTAAAATACTTTGCCCTGATTTGAATCTGCGGGTATCGCTCCCGAATTTCCGACTCGAAACCGGCCACCCGCTCCATCGAACTTTGCATCCCGCCGTCATCCAGGGAAATGATTCCCACATGCGCCCGGTTTTTCGTCATCAAGGCCGCCAGACCGCATGCCAGACGCCCGGCCTGCCTATAATCACAGCCCACGTATGCCAGCTTTCCCTTTATATTTTCGTCCATATTGTAGAGAACGATGGGAATGTCCCTGATG
>CATLEQ010000080.1 GCA_949915905.1 uncultured Lachnospiraceae bacterium
CGTGAAAACTGATAAAATGATACAAGCGTCCTAATGTCATGGATAAAGCAAACGGAAGGTATAAAAGGATGAAGCTGAGTACATTATGTTATATAGAGAAGGATGGAAAATATTTGATGTTGCACCGCACGGTGAAGAAAAATGACGTCAACAAGGACAAATGGATTGGTGTCGGCGGCCATTTTGAAGAAAAGGAAAGCCCGGAGGAGTGCCTGCTGCGCGAGGTGAAAGAGGAGACGGGCTACACGCTGACTTCCTGGCACTATCGCGGCATTGTCACGTTCGTGTATGGAAAGGACGTGGTGGAGTATATGTCACTCTATACGGCGGATGGTTTTGTCGGCGAGCCGACGGCGTGTGACGAGGGTGTTTTGGAATGGGTGGAGAAGTCCCGAATCGGCAGTTTGAATTTGTGGGAGGGCGACCTCGTATTCTTCCGGCTGTTGGAGAAAAACCAGCCCTTTTTCTCACTCAAATTAGTATATGATACAGATGACGTGTTAAAGTACGTCGCATTGGACGGACAAGAAATCAGAAAAGGGGAGGGAGAATTGTGGTAGAGACGGGAGTTGTATTTGGAAGGTTCCAGATTTTTCACTTAAAACAGATGGAGTATGTATTGGCGGCGAAAATGCGGTGCAATCGCCTCTATATCGGCATTACGCACTCGGACATCGCTGCATTTGCGGCAACGTCGTCGCTGGATAAGCATGGCACGACAAAGCGGGATAACCCGATGACATACTATGAACGTAGCGACATGATTCGGGGGGCGCTTCTCGACTTCGGAATAAAGCGCAAGGAGTTTGAGATTGTTCCGTTTCCCATCAGCCAGCCGGATTTAATCGTGCAGTATGTGCCAAAGGACGCGGTTTATTATATGAGCATATGCACGGAATGGGACGAGGAAAAATACCGAATCCTGCTGGAGCAGGGACTGAACGTGGAGGTGCTTTTCAGACGGACGGGCGAGAAGGGCATCAGCGGAAACGAGATTCGAAGGCTGATTACCGACAATCAGCCATGGCATCAGTATGTGCCCAAAAGCGTGGCGGAATATATCGAAGGTCATGGGATTGACAAGCGGATTCGCGAACTGAATCATCGGGTAAGCTAAACGGTAAACGCATCCGGCGCAGGAAACGAATAAAACGTTTGCGTTTTATTCGTTTCCTATAGTTGTGCACACGGGACAGAAAGGTATATGCTGCTTACGCAGCCTGTCCCGGCGCGACGAGTAGGGGAAAAATCTCCCCTGCTCGATTGGTTCACGGCAGCAGGTAGGCATACATCACGATAAAGTGGCAGGCACTTCCGCCCATGACGAATAGGTGGAAGATTTCATGGCTGCCAAAATTCTTGTGCCGGTTGTTGAAAATCGGCAGTTTCAGCGCGTAAATCACGCCGCCTACCGTATATATGATGCCTCCGGCCAAAAGCCAGCCAAACGCGGCCGGACTCATGCCGTTTAAAATCTGGGTGAAAGCCAGCACGCAGGTCCATCCCATGCCGATGTAGAGAACGGAAGAGACCCATTTCGGACAAAATACCCAAAATGCCTTGATGAGGATTCCGGCAATCGCGAAGCTCCAGACAACGGCCAGCAGGATGAGGCCGATTTGCCCCTTTAGCACCAATAGGCAGATAGGGGTGTAGCTTCCGGCAATCAAGACGGAAATCATCATGTGGTCGATTTTTTTCAAAACGGTATTTACCCTTTCGGATATGTCAAATGTATGGTAAGTCGTGCTTGCGGCATACAGCAAAATCAGGCTCAGGGCATAAATGGTCAGTGAGATAATATAAATATGCCCGGGTTCATGCGCCGCCTTGATTAAAAGCGGGACGGCGGCAAAAATGGCCATCAGCATGCCGATAAAATGAGTGATTGCACTACCGGGATCTTTGATATGTTTTTCCTTCATTTCGAACACCTCCTAAAAATTGAAGAAACACAAAAACACATAATGTGATTTTTAAAATACGACAAGTAGTAATTAAAACTACATTTAATATACACCAATATTACACCAAATATTACAGGAATGCAAGAAAAAAATTAAAATTAATAAAAAAGACATCCATTACCGATTGTGGTTTTGGATGTCCTTTTTGCTTCCAATATCATTGTCACTATTTGATAATCGTTCCGGCTTTTTCGTGAATGCCGTCTTTTAGTTTTTCGAAGGAGGTAATCAGCGCGCTGCGGTGCTCCCCTTTTTCGATAAATTCCACGGACGCGCGGAACTTTGGCAACATGTTGTAAACGCCGAAATGACCTTGTTCCATGTATTCCTTCGCCTGGGAAACAGAAATTATGCCCAGCCGCTCTTCGTCCGGCTTGTCGAAATTGATGCAAACCTGCTCCACGCTGGTAAGAATAATCAGGCAATCGGCATCGATGCCCTCGGCAAGCTTCCCGGCCGCCAGGTCCTTCTCGATGACCGCGCTGGCTCCTTTTAAGTGGTTGTCTTGCTCCATGACCGGGATTCCGCCCCCGCCGCAGGCGATGACCACCTGGCCGGCGTCTAAAAGTGCCTTGATGGCATCCAGTTCGACAATCTTTACCGGATTCGGCGCGGAAACGACCCGGCGAAATCCTTTGCCCGGCTCTTCCACCACGTAATTGCCCTTTTTACGCTCCTCGTTGGCTTCCTCGGCCGACATGTAACGTCCAAGCACCTTGGTCGGTGTGTAGAATGCCTCGTCGTAAGGATCTACGATGACCTGGGTCAGAATCGTGCTGACCGTGCGGTAAATGCCCCGGTTTAGCAGCTCTTCGCGCAGGCTCTGCTGCAAATCGTATCCGATGTAGCCCTGGCTCATGGCAGAACAGATGGCCATGGGAGCGGCGGTGTAATCCTCATGTATTTTGGCAAATTCGTTGAGCGCGGTATGAATCATGCCGACCTGCGGCGCATTACTGTGCGTGATGGCAATCTGATATCCTTCTTCAATCAAATCTGCGATGACCTTGGCCGTTTTGACGACCGCCACCTTCTGTTCGGGCAATGTCGTGCCAAGTGCCCGGTGTCCTAAAGCAATGACTGCTCGTTTCTTCATGGTAAATCCTCCGTTCGTTAAAATGATGTAATCGTTACTATTCACGGCCACGGTTCATTTGCTCGTGCTCTTTCTTTATCTCGGCAAAGCATTGCGGCGCGGTCCAGAACTGATTGACCGGGGTTAGGACGGCTTTGTAGGGAAACGGCCCGGCCCCGCATTTTCTGAGGGCGGCAAGAGCCTTGTCAAAGTGAGTGCCGCTCAAAGAAGAAAAGACGATGAGCGTGTCGGCAAGATCCTCTCCTTCGTAAACGCCTTCCGCGCGGGGAACGTCCTTTGTGTCCGCCAATACGCCCAGGGGCTGGTTGTATTCTTCGAGGCGGACGTACTTTAAACGGATCTTTAATGGTAAAAGTGCCATCTCTACCTTGCGGCGTTCGGCCTTGTCGGGCAGGTTGAATAGCAAAATCATTTCTTTCATGAGGCGTCTCCTTTTTTTCATTTCTTACGTCCTAACGGAATATGGTATAATGTCATCAGACATTATACCTGCGCATAAGCAGTTTCTGCGGAACCGCAGAAATCTGCTGCGCATCCCCCGGCGGGAACATGGCCGCAAAGCGGCTATGGTATAATTATAACCTATTTTTTAATAAAAGAAAAGGGGAGATTATTTTGAGGCTGTGTGAAATGCGGGACAAGGAAGTAATCAACATTTGCGACGGAAAGCGGCTTGGCTGCGTCATGGACTTGGAGTTTGACATTTGCAGCGGGAAGATTGAAAAAATCATCATACCGGGGCCGGGAAAAATCTGCGGGGTGTTCGGATCGGACAGTGAATACGTGATTCCGTTCGGCTGCATAAAAAAGATTGGCCCGGACATTATATTGGTGGAAATCCAGGAAGAAAAGTTTTTGCAAAAATATTGAGAATCATGTATAATAACTTGAAAGGTTGTGTGGCGTTGCATAGAAAGGCAGGTGTACATATGAAGTGCCCATATTGTGGAAATATAGACACGAGGGTGATTGATTCAAGACCCGTGGAGGACAATAACGCGATTCGCCGCAGGCGGTCCTGCGACGAGTGCGGGAAACGTTTTACGACGTATGAAAAGGTGGAGACGATTCCTTTGATTATTATCAAAAAGGATAATAACCGTGAACAGTATGAACGGTCGAAGATAGAACGAGGCGTGTTGCGGGCGTGTTACAAGCGGCCGGTACCTGCCGAGGCGATTAAAAGAACCGTGGACGCGGTGGAACTGGAATTGTTTAATCGCGAGGGAAAGGAGATTCCCAGTAGCGTGATTGGTGAAGTCGTCATGGATAAGTTAAAAGAACTCGATCCGGTCGCGTACGTCCGGTTCGCGTCGGTGTACCGCGAGTTCAAGGACGTGAACACGTTCATGGATGAGTTGAAAAACTTTTTGAATTAAAGGAATAAAAGGCATGAGCGGGGCATATGTGAGTGCGGTTGCCATATGTGTGAACCGTCAGGAATGAAAAAGATGAATCGAGAAGACGTATATGCTTTTTTTGAGACCTTGGAGCCGGTCGAACGTGCGCTGAAGGAGTTTTACTTGAGTGGGCGGGAATATTCGGAGATGAGTAACGAGGATGAGACGGCTCTTGCACAAGTGGAAAGATGGGAAAAGGAGTACCATCCAGACCCGTTGCTGGCAAGGATGGCGAGGGTGGAAGAGAGGATGCTGAAAAATAAGGAAAAAGCCCTTGAAAATGTGCGAAGACTCGAGGATTACCAGGAAGGGCGGATTTCTAAATGGGAGGACTTGGACGATTGCGGCCGCAGCATTCAGATCATGAAGCATTTGCGTTATTTGCCGGGAGGTTTCCATAAGCACGAATATATTGAAATCTCTTATGTATATAGCGGCAGTTGCCGGCATGTGTTCCAGGCCGGGCAGGAGCGGCACGAGATAGAACTGCTCCCGGGAGATTTGGTCATCATTCCTCCGGGAATGGAGCATAAGGTGGAGGTTTTTAATGATGGCGTGATGCTCAATATCATGGTGGAAGTCTCCACGTTTCGGGAATTGTTTTTGCAGAATCTGACGGGAAGCCCGGCATTGATTGAATTTTTTGGCGCGATAATCTGGGAAGGCGGGCATTTAGGCGTCATGTTGCTGCATACGAAGGGAGATGCCGATATCGCGGATGTTTTGGCGGACCTGGTGATTCATTACGTGCAAAAGCATCCGTATTCCGGACAGATTTGCGAGCATTTCCTGGGGGTGTGGCTTTTGCTGATTTTGCCGTATTGCACGGATATGATGGAACTGTTTGGGGAGGCATCCGAGGAGAGGAAACTGGCGGTTTCGATCATCGGGTTTCTTCAGAAGCATTATATGACGGCATCGCTTCAAAGCGTGGCGGATACCTTTCACTATTCCGCCACCCATGTCAACCGGGTATTGAAAAAGTATATGGGAACCACCGTCTTAAAGGAGATCCAGTACCTGAAAATACAGCGCGCATGTATTCTTTTAGAGGAAACGCGGCTTTCCGTGGAGGAGATTTCCGGTTGTGTGGGGTATGGGAACACGTCTTATTTTATAAAGCAGTTTCGCAGGGAAATGCAAACGACCCCGTTTCAATACCGGAAAAACATCAAGGTTTACCCGCCCGGGCCTTCCGTACCGAATGCATTTCGCGCGAGCGGACGTGAAGAAATCACCGATGTTTAAAATGCGGTATTTTTTGTGTGGGGAATCATGGTACTAATTTTATAGACTGGGATTTATAATGGGCATTGTAATAAGTGTCCATTTTTTGTACTATAAAAAACTTCGTTCTTATACGTGACAAGATGATGAGGAGGATATGCGATGAAGGCCGTGAATTTGAAAACGCATTATTTAGTGCGTCCAATAGGAATTGACATTGTCAAGCCACGCTTGACATGGACTGCCGTGGAAGGGAAACGCCAAACCGCTTATGAGATTTGCACAAGTAAAAATGGCGAGGCGGATTGGAAGAGTGGAAAAGTTGAGACCGCGTCCATGAATGCCGTGTATGGAGGTGTGGTCGAGAGCCGTGACATCGTGACGTGGAGGGTGCGTCTTTATGATGAAAACGGCGAAGCCGGTGAGTGGAGCGAGGAGGCAGCGTTCGAAATCGGCCTGCTTGAAGAAAGTGACTGGAGTGCAAAGTGGATTTGCGGGCATGACACGGATAAAGAAGAGCGGCTGCCGGCGGATTATTACCGCAAGATTTTTTGCGTCGAAAAAAAAGAAAATGACATTGTGACAGATGAAAAAGTGAATGGTATTGGTGAAAAGGAAGTCAACGCAAATGCGGTTAAAATCAGAAAGGCCAGGCTTTATGCGACGGCTTGCGGTATTTACGAGGCATATCTTAATGGCGTGAAGGTCGGGGACTGCGTGCTGGCACCGGGAAGTACGGAGTACGGGAAGCGGATTTATTATCAGACCTATGACGTGACGGGGCTGATACAAGCGGAGAACGAGTTGTCCTTCGTCGTCGGGGACGGTTGGCTGAAAGGAAAACTGGGGTGTGACGCGGAGGAGTGCTTCTTTGGTACGCAGACGAAGCTGCTGGCACAGTTGGAACTTGAGTTCGAGGACGGGACGATGCAGACGGTTTCAACCGATGACTCTTTTGAGTGGACAAATGACGGGCCGGTGCGATATTCGGACTTAAAAGACGGCATCGTCATGGACATGAACAAGGAGCTCAATTTTGAACGGAAGGCGGTCGTGACGCGCCATGACGTGTGGCCGACGGCATCCAATGCCCCGTCAGTCAAGGAGATGGAACGGTTCGAGCCGGAAGTGCTCACGACCCCGTCCGGGAAATGCGTGCTTGATTTCGGACAGAACATGGCCGGGTACGTGGTTTTCCATGTTACGGGGAACAAAGGGCAAAAAATTGTCGTCCGCATGGGTGAGACATTGGACAACGGAGAGTTTACGCAGGAAAATTTTGCGACTTTGAAATCCGGGGACGACGCGCCTCAAAGGGGCAAAAGCATTGACCAGAAGGTGGAAATCATCTGTGACGGGAAAAACGTGCCGGACTATCCAAAGCTCTTTTATTCCGGGTTCCGCTACGCCCTGGTCGAGGGGATGGACGAGGTGAAGCCGTCTGACTTTACAGCGGTGGCAATTTATTCGGACATCGAGTATGGCGGCGAATTCGAGTGCTCCAATGGGATGGTGAATCAGTTTGTAAAGAATACTATTTGGAGCGAGAAGGGGAATTTTGTCGATGTTCCCACGGATTGCCCGCAGCGGGAAAAGGCCGGATGGACGGGGGACGCGCAGGTGTTCCAAAAGACGGCGATGTATTTTGGCGAGACGGCGGCGTTTTATCGGAAATGGCTTCGTGACGTGCGTGACAGCCAGCGCGAGGACGGCCAGGTGAACAATGTTTGTCCGCGGATTCGAAGTGGCGGCCAGACGGACGCTTTAAACGGTTCGACCGGATGGGCGGACGCGGCCGTCATCATTCCGTATCAGTTGTGGAAATATTATGGGGACGAGTCGTTCATTACCGATAATTATGATTTGATGATGGGGTGGAAGGCCTATGTGATGCATGCGGCGGCAGATAAAAGTATCTATCAGCTGCCGGAAGAACATCCGATGCGGAAGATGATGGAGCCGTTTTTGATGGGGGACGTTCCCTATAAAGAGTACATCATTGAATCCGGTACGCACTGGGGCGAGTGGGCGGAACCGGAAGGCGTTCTGGAATGGGACGGTATCACGGAACTGGTGCGGCCAAAGCAGGAGGAAAATACGGCGTATCTCCACTATTCCATGAGATTGTTGGCCGAGATGCTGGAGGCAATCGGAGAGTCAGACGAGGCCGCAAAATGCCGCAAATATTCGGAGGGTGCGAAAAAAGCGTACCAGTGCAACTTCGTGAAAAATCAGGATATCGAGAGCAAAAGGCAGGCCAAGCTGGTGCGGCCGCTGGCATTGGGGGTGTTGGACGAAGCGTCGGCGAAAAACGTGGCGGCGCGTCTGGACGAAACGGCGAAGAGCCGGGACTATAAGATTGGCACGGGATTTTTGTCCACGCCGTTCATATTGCCGGTGCTGGCCGATTATGGATATGTGGACACGGCCTACAAGATGCTTGAAAATGAGGAGGAGCCCGGGTGGCTGGCCATGGTGAAGCAAGGGGCGACCACGGTGTGGGAGCATTATAATGGCTATGACAAGGACGGGCACCCGCTTGACACGTCGTTTAACCATTATTCGCCAGGAGCGGTCTGCAGTTTCTTGTTTGAATATACTTGCGGAATCCGGCCGGCCGGGGAGCGCAAGTTCTTGCTGAAACCGGTGTCGGGCGGTTCGTTTACATTTGCCCGGGCGAAATGGGAGAGTCCGTATGGCACGGTCACGGCGAAATGGAAGCGGGAAGGCGAAAACTTCACGTACGAGGTGGAAGTTCCGGCCAACTGCGAGGCGGACATAGAACTGCCGGACGGGCAAATGATGCATGTCGGCGCGGGAAAACATAAGAGTGGGTGGACGATGTAGAAAAGCGAAAAAGATGGGAGCAATTTAGGACTAAAAAAAAATAAATGAAATAGAAGCAAGGAATCCGAAGGGCGCGTCATCGCGCCTTTCGGTATTGGGAGGGGGTCATGCCAAAGGCCTGCTTGAAAATGTTTATAAAATAAGAATTGCTTTCATATCCAATGTTCGCGCTGATGTCGGTAACGCGCATGTTTGTATTGGACAATAACTCTTTGGCCTTTTCCAAGCGTACAGACTGCAGCAGGCTGGCGTAATTGATGCCGAAGAACCGCTTGATGAGGCGGCTTAAGTAGGACGCGGAAAAGGAAAAATGCGAAGCCAGCGCGTCCAATGTCACGTCCTGATAATGTTCGATGATGTAAAGTTTGATGGCCAGTGCTTGTTCGTGCAAATATTCTGAAATCTGAAACACGGAGTCCTTAGAACTGTTCTCCATCACGTAATAGAGCAGGGCCTGCGTGAGGTGGTTGCTCAATTTTTTTGCTTCCATCGTCCGTTTGTCTTGCTGACGGTAAATCATCAAGAGCAATTCCTCGGCAAAGTCGTCCAATCCGTTCTGGAAAAAAATCTCATTATTTTGTAAGCCGTACAGCGCGCTTTGAAAATATTTTGACAATGAGAGGTTGCCGTTTAGAACGTCCCAGAACGCGGATTGAAACGTGCTCTGGCGAATGCCGACGTTGACGACGGTGCCGTCCCCCAGGACGACCAGGTTGTGCCGGGTCTTTGGGGGAATCAGCACCATGTCTCCGCGTGACAAGGTGATGGTTTCATTTTTCGAGCTATGCATGGCATTTCCGTTTAAAACACATTCGATTTCAAAATAATCATGGCTGTGCTCCACCATCTGGAAGTAACGGATGGAGCGCGTGAAGGTCACGTCGCGTCCTTCTTCGAAGAATAGCTTTTCCAGATGGAAAAAGGACTCCAGCTGCTTGGTGTTTCCACGTAAAATGTTTTCAGACATGCCGAGTTCTTCTTCGGCAAATGTAAAATATTTATAATCCTTTAACAAATGCAAAATCTCTTCGGGGGAGGGATTTTCCAGGTATTTCCCGGTGCGGGAAAAATACTTTCGGCAATAGTCGTCGATGTCACTTGACTCATTTAGCTCTTTGCGCTCTGCATCAAACATACGGATACCTCCATAGGACAAAAAAACAATATTTTCATGACAAAATGTTTTGTATTTTTCACTTCCCGTTTCTGCTACAATGATAGCACAGAAAAATACAAAAGGAAAGGGGAAGTGATTTGAAATGAAAAAAAGGAAAGAAGGATGGTGCGCGACCGGCCCGGAGCGATTTACTTATGTGCTGTTTTTCGCGGGACAGCTCGTTTCCAACGCCTTGGTCGGTTCGTTCATCCTGACGTATTTGTTGAATTTGGGAATCGGCGAGGTCATGGCGGGGAGCATTTTGTTGTTGCCCAAGGTTTGGGACGCGGTAAACGATACCTTGTTCGGTTTCATCGTGGACAAGGTAAAATTCAAGAAGGGGCGGTTTCTTCCGTGGATTCGCATCTCCTCCGTACTTATGCCGCTGGCCGTCATCTTTTTATTCAGCGTGCCGACCGGGTTGAACGCGACCATGAAATGTGCCTGGGTGATCTTGGGCTATATTTTATGGGATACCTGTTACACGATGAGCGACGCGCCAATATACGCGTTGAGTACTTCCATGACGAACAATATGGACGAGCGCACGTCCATTCTTTCTTATCGAGGCATTTCGGGCGCGATAGGCGGACTGGCCACGGCCATCGTGGTTCCGCTTTTATATGGTTCGAACGGCGCGAACCTGGGATGGATGAAGACGGCCGTCGTCATGGGCGTAGTTGCCGCCGTCTGCATGCTTCCGGCTTCCTTCGTCGTGAAAGAACGGTTCCACGGGGAAATAGAGGAAGAGGTCGGCTTCAAGGAATTGCTTCAGGGGCTGGTGAAAAATAAAAACTTGTTTGTCATCATCATCGTCCGTTTCTTGTTCCTGCTGACGTTTACGCTGGAAGTGCTCAGCCCGGTGTTTGCCTTGTATGTTCTTGGAAACGAGACGATGGGGGCTTTAATTACTATGATGATATCCTTGCCAATGCTTGTCCTGGCAGTCGTCACGCCGATTCTTTGCCGGAGGTTTGACAAAGTGCACTTGTTGGTATTTTTCATGGCGGTATTCGCCGGCGGGTGCGTGGTACAATATTTCGCGGGTTATGCGAACATGCCGGTGTTTCTCGTACTGAATGCCTTGCGAAGCATTGGATATGGAGGCTTTACGGGACTTTCGTTCATGTTCGTCCCGGATTGCATCGAATATGGGCAATATGTGACGGGACATAGGAACGAGGGAGTCGCGTTCAGCCTGCAAACCTTTGTCGGCAAGCTCAATTCGGCATTGATTTCCACGGTGTCGGCATACATGATAGCGGCGTTGGGATTTAACGCCGCGAACGTCACGGAGCAGGGCAAGGAGGGCGTGTGGTTTTGTTTCACGATATTTGCCGCGCTGGGCTGCGTGGCGGCCATCCCCCTGCTGTTAAAGGCATACACGCTGCGTGACAAGGACGTGGCATGCATGATTGCTTGTAATAATGGGGAAATGTCGAGGGAAGAGTGCGAGCGGCGGATGAATGAAAGAAAACGTAAGCACAAGGGTGCATAAGCGCAAAAGTTGGCAAGTGAAGGGAAATATGTGTGGAAAATTCGTATAAAGAGAAAAGAAAGGAAGCGAAAGGCATGTATCAGGAGCAGGTCGTCATTGACACGCCGTGCGGAAGGCTGCGGGGGATTGGAGAAGAAGGTGTGCGCAAGTTTTTAGGCATACGGTATGCCACGGCCGGGCGGTGGGAATATCCGCGGGAAGTGACCGGCGGGGAGGGAACGTACGAGGCGGTGCGGTTTGGTGCCGCGCCGATACAAAAGAGGGCGTATATGGAAGCGGGAGGAAAGGAGAAGTCGGAGCATTATGAGAGCGAATTCATGGATGGCGTGAAGGCGGAGTATGCGGAGGACTGTTTGTTTTTGAACGTCTGGACGCCCACGGATGCCGAAAATTGTCCGGTGCTTATCGTACTGTACGGGGGCGGCCTGCTTTCCGGCCAGACCGACGAGCTGGAATTGGACGGGGCCAATTTGGCCAGGCGGGGCGTGGTGGTCGTCACGTTAAATTACCGGGTGAACATTTTTGGATTCCTGGCGATGCGGGAATTGGCGGATGAATCCGGAAAAAGTGGGAACTATGGGTACTACGACCAGCAAATGGCCATACAATGGGTCAGGCACAACATCCGCGCGTTTGGCGGCGATACTTCGCGGATGACCCTCATCGGGCAGTCGGCGGGGGCGGCGAGCGCGGAGACGCAAGTGAAGTCCCCGTTGAACGAGGGCGTTTTCCAGGGGGCGATCATCCAGAGCAGCGCGGGTTTTTCGACAATTATAAAGGCCAAGGACGACCGCGAGAAGGTTTATGCGACGTGGCACGAGGTTTATGTGCAAAGCGGGTGCTCCACGGTGGAAGAATTCAAAAACATGCCGGCGAAAGATTTATTTGACTTGTTCGAGCGTGTGTCGAGGAAGAATCCGATTGCCTATGCGACGGCCATATACGATGAGAATTTTACCGGAGGGGCAAAAAACAAGCCGTGCAAGACAAACATCATTTGCAGCGTCACCTCCGAGGACGTGGTGCCCATCGTGTTGTACGTTCTTTGCCGGGCGTTGGCAAAG
>CATLEQ010000081.1 GCA_949915905.1 uncultured Lachnospiraceae bacterium
ATGCCGGTATTTTAGAACCCATGCCAAATAAAATCCCGGTGGAGGTGCGTGACGGGCAAAATGTCCTCGTGCTTCTCCCGGGACTCGCGTTTGACAGGGAGGGAAACCGCCTCGGATATGGAAAAGGATTTTATGACAGGTATTTGGAACGCCATCCGTCATATCACACGATGGGGATTGCATTTTCCACACAATGCGAGGAAAAACTCCCCGCAACCCCACATGATGAGAAAGTGGATCTTATAATGACTGAAAAAGGAGTGAGATGGTAATGGAATATCAATTGCCAGAAGACCCGGTGATGCTTTTGAGTGTCATCAATATGAAGCTTCGCGACAAATATGCAAATTTGGAACGGCTTTGCGAGGACATGCAGGTGTCGCAGGAAGAGCTGTGTCAAAAGCTGGAGCAGATCGAGTATCGGTATGACGCGGACACGAATCAGTTTATATGACAGAAAGGGAAGAAAATCAAGAGAAATGTATAAGGAATTTGATTTGGATAAAATAGACTTAAATTCACCGCCGCCCACCGGGGAACCAGAACGGCAATATTTTTACATAGCGAAGGCGAGGCAATACGCGGAGGAAGAAAGTAAGCGGCTGGGCCGTCCGTTGTCCGCGGCGATTACCACGTTCGGCTGCCAGATGAACGCGAGGGATTCGGAAAAGCTGGCCGGGATTTTGCGTCAGATTGGATATGTGGAGGAACCCGACGAGGAGAAGGCGGATTTCGTGATTTTTAACACTTGCACGGTCAGGGAAAACGCGAATTTGCGCGTGTATGGCCGTCTTGGCCAGCTGAATCGTTTCAAGAAGAAACAATCCCACAAAATGATTGCCTTGTGCGGCTGCATGATGCAGGAGCCGCAGGTGGTGGAGAAATTACAGAAAAGCTACCGGTTCGTGGACTTGATTTTTGGCACGCACAATATTTATAAATTTGCGGAGTTGTTTGTGCAATGCAAGGAATCCGACCGAATGGTCGTTGATATTGTAGATGCGGCGGACAAAATCGTCGAGGAATTGCCAAACGAGCGGAAATATGCGTTCAAGTCGGGAGTCAACATCATGTTTGGCTGCAATAATTTTTGCAGCTATTGCATCGTTCCCTATGTCCGGGGACGTGAGCGCAGCCGAAACCCGCAGGACATCATTCGGGAAATCGAAGGCCTGGTGAAGGACGGCGTGGTCGAGGTGATGTTGTTAGGACAGAATGTAAATTCCTATGGGCATACGCTTGACACCCCGATGTCATTTGCCGAGCTTTTGCGCAAGGTGGAACAGATAGAAGGTTTGGAGCGTATTCGCTTCATGACGTCCCATCCAAAAGATTTGTCGGACGAATTGATTGCCGTCATGGCGGAATCGAAAAAAATATGCCGTCACCTCCATCTTCCCGTTCAGTCAGGCAGCACGCGGATTCTTGAAAAAATGAACCGGCGTTATACGAAGGAGCAATACCTTGAGCTTACGAAACGTCTGCGAAATGCCATTCCGGACATTTCCTTGACGACGGACATTATCGTCGGGTTTCCGGGGGAGACGGAGGAAGACTTTTTAGAGACGATGGACATCATAGAGAAGGTGCGCTATGACAGTGCCTTTACGTTCCAGTATTCCAAACGAAGCGGCACGCCGGCGGCGACGATGGAAAATCAAGTGGAGGCGGATGTCGTAAAGGATCGTTTTGACCGACTGCTTGCCCGCGTGCAGGAGATTTCCGCCGAGGTTTGCGGACGCTTCGAAGGCGAGGTCAAGGACGTGCTGGTGGAATCGGTCAATGACCATGACCACGCGCTGGTGACCGGGAGGATGGACAACAATTTGCTGGTGCATTTTCCGGGGGAGGAAGCGTTGATTGGAAAAATCGTTCCCGTGAGGCTGGAAACATGCAAGGGCTTCTATTATATGGGAACACAAGTTTCAGGCGAATGAAACTTGTAATAAGAAAGAATTTGATGAATGATTTTAGGCAGAAACGACCACACTATATGTCAGGCCAATTGCCATTTGCGGACGGAATCAGGATTCGCGGTCAGTGATCGCGAATCCTGACGAATGCAAATTGTAACGACAAATGACGGATAAAGGGAGGTCGTTTTTACATGAAAAGAGTCAGCGAAAGCCTTGTTCTTTTGGCGATAGGAGGAACCATATATTATGCCCTGGAGATGATTTTCCGTGGATTTTCCCACTGGACGATGTGGCTTTTGGGAGGACTTTGCATGGTATTTTTCGGCATGCAGGGCGTGTGGGTGAACTGGCAGGACCCGCTTTGGAGGCAGGTGCTTCGCGGCACGTTGTTCGTGGGATGCGGGGAGTTTACGACGGGGATCATTGTCAATAAATGGCTGCATCTTCACGTGTGGGATTATTCGAACCAGCCGCTGCAGTTGTTCGGGCAAGTATGCGCCCCGTTTTTGATTTTGTTTTCCGGACTGTGCCTCTTGGGAATTTTATTTTGCGGCTATTTCCTGCACTGGGTCTATAAGGAGGAAAAACCGTCGTTTCATATATTGTGATGATAAGGGCATAAGCCTCTTTCTTTCATACGGTGTGATTTGTTCCGCTTTTAATGTGACAGATGAAAGAAAGGGGCTGATTTTATGCCTAAAACCATGTTTTCGGACAGCTCGAGGGGATTTGGGCTTATCCCTTGAGAAGGTTAGGTTACTGTATGATAAAAAGTGGTTTTCGTCGTTTTTCACAAAAATTTGAATTTAAGAAATTCGTTCTTGAATCCTCTCGATGTTCTGTGCTATGATGTCTCATGTATCAGATACGTAGTAGCAAGGAATGATTCCTAAGAAGTGGTGGTCTAACCATTTCACAAGTAATCTGCAAGATTCTCATTTTCGGTGCTTTCACTCGAAGTTCTACCCGATAATGAAAAGCAGTGGTAAGAGATGGCTGTGCGCAGTAGTTAAGTAGCAAAAGATATGCGAAGTATATTCACGCTAAATTTAGGTGAAACCTCGCTAAGTGTTCATGGTAAGGAGACTTTGTGTGTGACAAATAAGCAACAATATAAGCGAAATTATTCTATTGTCCCACTAGACATTTTCCGCCAAAACCGATACAATAAAAAGTGTCAGATATCATTTGGAATGATAGGTTTGGCGAAATCCATGCCCCTATATTTTAGTTCGAAGGGGGGCGGCTTTTGTTGAGGGCGGACACGATAACAAAAGAGTATGTAAAAGATACGGGTATATTTGCCGATATTTTTAATTATTACATTTATAACGGGCGGCAGGTCATTCGACCGGAGCAATTAACCGAATGTGATTCAACTAAGATTGTGCTTCCATATGGCGCGGACAATGCCGTGGTTCCGGTTCAAAAGTTTCGCGATGTGCAGAAGCTATATACGGCGATGACGGACGGAAGAGTGGAATATGTGCTTTACGGCGCAGAGAATCAAACGGAAATAAACTATGCAATATCAGTAAAGAATAATCTGTATGATGCACTTGATTATGCCGGTCAGGTGGAAGAGACATCCAAGGCTCACCGACGGGAATTGAAACGGCAAAAAGAACTATCGAATCAAAAAGGACAAGGGGAAAACGTTGTTGGCAAAAATATCAAAACCCCAAGCGGTGGTGAATTCTTAAGCGGTTTTTGGAAAGAGGACAAATTAATTCCATCCATTACTGTGACCATTTTTTTCGGTGCGGAAATCTGGGACGGACCTTTGAGTCTATTTGACATGATGGACGTGTCAGATCCAGAGGTGCTTGCGTGTATGGATAATTACCATACGCGACTGATAGCTCCGGCTCAGATGACTGATGAGGAGATTATGAGATTCCAGTCTAGTTTACGAGAGGTTTTGCTCTTTATAAAATATTCGCAAGACAAGAAAAAGCTAAATGAGATACTGGAATTAAATAAACCGCGATTTTGCGAACTGGAGCGCAGGGCGGCAGATGTGATTGAAGTGATTACAAATTCAGGAATGAAGTATGATGAAAGCGAGGTGACGGTAGACGTGTGTCAGGCGATCCGGGAAATGAGAAAAGAGTCAGAACAACAAGGCGAACTGAAAAAAGCCAAGGAGACTGCCAGGAACCTTTATAAGCTTGGCATTGAAGTGGAGACGATTGCTCAGGGGGTGGGCTATCCCATAGAAACGGTGGAAGTCTGGATTGGGTTTTGAAACGAATGCAGTAATAAGAATTTGTTACCGTGCATTTTCAGGTCAAGGGTAACTGAAGAAACCGGATATTTCTTGTCTGACAGCTGCCATATTTTATGACAACTGTCAGACAAGAAAGGATTATAATTTTCCCTAGCCGTTATAAGCTTCCTGAATTTCCTTTTTTGTGAGATATTTTTTCTCGCTGTTCATCACCGCATCCACCAGCCGTTTCAGGGCTTCCCTATTATCGTTGAGAATTGTCTTGGCTTGCTGCAACTGCTCTGACAGAATCTGATTAATCAAAGCTTTGGCTTTCTCATTGTGGGACAGTTCTTCTTTGGAAATGACGGCGATTCCAATTTCCTCTTCATACATTCCATAGCTGCATACCATGCGCGTGGCAAGGCTTGTCGCATACGCCAAATCACTGGACGCGCCGGGCGTGAGGCCGTAACCGCACACGATTTCCGCGGCTCTTCCTCCGAGCAATTCACAGATTTCTTGCAGTAACGTGTCTTTCGTGCAGTCTTCCGGCAAACCCCTCTGCACATAGCCGTTAAATGCACCCCTTGCCACGATGCCCATATAATTCGGAGTCCTTTTGTAAAACAACTGAATCAGGGCGTGGCCTGCCTCGTGGTACGCGGTGCGCGTGATAACGTCCAAAGAACGGACTTTTCTTGCCTCTCCATAATTACATTTTTCAAACGTTTCATCTAACAAGGTATCATTCACTTGTTTGTCGGCACGAATGGCTTCCCGCAATGCCGTCTCTATCATGTTTTCAATATCGGCAAAGCTCTTTCCCACCGACCGTTCGGCAAGGTTATTAATCTCCTCGGTTGAAACGCGAAATAGATTGCCGTGTTTTTTGATTAGCCGTTCCAGCATCCATTTTCTTCCATTGGCATCTGGGAGGTCGATGTAAAACGGTCTGTCGAAACGCCGTACGAGCGCGGGATCCAACCTTGCTTTTTCTATGTTTGTCGCTGCCATGACGAAGATAGGTTTATCATCTACCTTCTTAAATCCGTCCATCTCCGTCAAGAGCGCGTTCAAAGTCGCATTTGCAGCGGTGTTCATGCGGTTTTGGCCAATTGCGTCCACCTCGTCTAAAAATAGCACTGCCGGTGCATATTTTCTCGCGATGTGGAAGACGCGGTGTACCTCGTCGGAACCCTTGGTCATCAGCACGTCCGCGCTCATTTCCAAAAACCGCACGCCGGATTCCGCGGCCACGACCTTTGCCAGTGACGTCTTGCCCGTTCCGGGTTCTCCAAGCATCAATACTCCCCTTGGTATCCTGCCGCCTTTTTTAATGTATTCTTTTGGTTTCTTCAAAAAGTTGATGAAATACACCAGTTCTTTTTTTACGTCGTCAGATACGAAAATATCATCCCAATGCTTATCCGGCCGCATGTCTACCGATAGCAGACTTTCTTTATCTTCTGCATCAATTGCCGATTCTAATCTGAAATTGTGGAAAACAATCTTGCCTGTTTTTTGTTCCCCGTCCAATTCATGTCTTGTATCGTAAATCAGCCTCTGATGCCGCAGGGAGAGCGTTTCCATGGATTTCTGGCAACATATATCCGCATAGGCTTTCAAAATCTCGGCCTTGATTGCTTCGCGCCGGATAAATCCCCGGGCACCGCGTCGGCAAAGCGAATCCTTTTCCCTGCGGGAATAAGCATATCCCTTATCGCTATGTAGAATATATACGGGAATTTCTCCACAGTCTTTTTTGATGTCGGAAAATAGTTTGCCGCCTTCGGTTCGGATGTCCGCGATACTCAGATTGCTTTCTTTTTCTTTCATCCCATATTCATAATCAATTACCGCCAGGATGACGGTTTCCTTATGGATGATTTGTAAAAATTCTTCCGAATCGGTCGTTGCCTCTATTTGGACATTGTTTTTTGTCAATATTTCGGCATAAACTTTTGGCACTTGTCCGAAGATGGCAATCACGCAATCACTTTCCCCGAAATAGAATTGGTGGATTTCATCATCCGTTTCGGAAAAGTCGTGTTCCCATGTGATTTTCCGAATACTGGTGCGCCAATCGAGTCCCAGCTTTTCCTCCGTCAAGGACAGAAACGCGTAAAGCTCCTTGTCTATAAGCTTCCCGGCAAGCTCGGTGGCGTTTCTGGCATCCATGCTGCTGCCCATGGAGTATAGCACGGTGGCGGCAAGTGCCTTTGTTCCGCTCTTGATATCGTAGCCATATTTTTTCTTTGACAGTTCTAATTGTTTCGCCAAATCCTTTTCTATAATTTCGAGAATGGCATCTGCCCGCAGATGGTTGAACATAAGGATGGTGTGTGAAGACATCCTTGAAATAATTTCGAGTGGGAAAAATGGCTTGTTTGAACCTGGTGCCCGATCCTTTTTCAAGGCATCAATGATGACGGTATCAGGCAGCAACGTGAGGTTTTCATCTCGGGCGTTTTGATATAATTGTCTTCCTGCGTTCGTGGTAAGGATGACCATCGTATCCCGAAAATCAATGTCTCTGTCATGATACCTATCAAAGCATTTGCCCTCATCCAGAATCTGGAGAAAAAGCAGGATTACCTCTTTACATGCCTTTTCGACTTCGTCAAATAGCAACACGCATCGTGGGTGCTCGCGTACAAATTCAGTTAATACGCCGGGTTTGGAATCTCGATACAAGGAGGAAATCCCCATAAGCTCTGCGGTGGTATTGGGATCGGCATAACCGGACATGTCAAAGCGTTTATAAGGAATGCCAAGCATATGGGCAATGATTTCCGCGATAAAGGTTTTGCCAACGCCCGGCGGTCCCGCAAATAGGTATGCACTTCTGGGTCCCTTCCTTTTCGTCTCTGCATTTATCATTTTTTCAGTATGGAAATAGGCATTTTCAAATTTATCAATCACGTCATCCTGCCCAAAGACTTGGGATTTTAATTCCATGCTGATGGCCGAGGTCTGCATTACGATATCCTGCATGGAGGACGAGGCCTGCATTATGACATCCTGCATGGAGGCTGTTTCCGCTTCCTTTTCCTCTTCCGTTAACCAATCATCATCCCAAAAAGAATCCTGGGGGAGTTCCTCCGTCTGTTCCGTTGGCTTTTGGTTTTCTTGATTTTCCGAATTTTCTGCTTCTTTCGGAATTTCTGCTAAATAGTTTTGGGCTTGACTGCGTGCGTTTGACAGACTTGCTCCTTCGTCTTCTTCATCCGTTTGCGTCGTGTACGAGAAGCTGCGATACTCCGCACCGCTAAATCCCTTCACCTGCTGTTCGGTTTCTCCCCACGTATCGTAAATCCCCGGGATACGCCCTTTCCGTACGGCATAAATTTTTTTCTTCATGTAACGTTCCTTTCCTGACTGATTTTAGTCATTTTGTTTTTTGAGTCCGAAGGTTCTGCTTTTTCATGCAGGAGAAAAATGCAGCCCCTCAGGATAATTGTATAAGATATTAACATAGCACATAGGGGAATGTCAAACCCCAATTTTGCAACAAATGTAGAAATTTTTTTGCGGCGGGGGTATTGTTGTAGTTTAAGAGAACACGTTTTAGACTGGCTTTTTAAACGCCAGTAAACGAAGAAAATGACCATACAAAGGAGAACAATAATGGAAAACATGACCTTGAACGAACAATTATCCCGCTATCTTGACTTCTTGCGCGAGGAGGAGCGCAGCCCTGCCACAGTAAAGCAATATGAACGTGACATCAGGCAGTTCCTGATCTTTCTTGGAGAAAAAGAACTGACAAGGGAACAAACACTCGCATACAAGGCAAAGCTGGAGGAAACCTACCAACCGGTCAGCGTCAATGTCAAATTGGCGGCGATAAATGGATTTCTCGTCTTTACCGGTCATGCAGATTTGAAGCTGAGATTTTTAAAGATACAGCAAAAGGCTTATTGTCCCGCTGAAAAGGAGTTGACGAAGAATGAATACCGCCGCCTTGTGAAAGCGGCGGAAGAGGGAAACGACTCCCGCTTGTCTCCTTTGCTTCAGACTCTTTGCGGCATGGGGATTCGGGTGTCGGAATTGAAGTTTATCACCGTGGAGGCGGTAAAAAAGGGGGAAGTCACCATCCAACTGAAAGGAAAGGCGCGGCTTCTTTTAATTCCAGAGAGGCTTCAGCGCGTCCTGCAAGCATACGCCAAGGAAAAAGGAGTGGATACGGGGAAAATCTTTGTTACAAAAAACGGGAATTCCTTAGACCGCAGCAACATCTGGAAAATGTTAAAGTCGTTGTGCCAAAAGGCGGGCGTATGTGAGAAAAAGGTATTCCCCCACAACCTGCGGCACCTTTTTGCCCGTACTTTTTATGACAGGGAGAAGGACTTGGCCAAGCTGGCGGACATCATGGGACACAGCAGTGTCAACACAACGCGGATTTATACGATTTCTTCCGGGTGGGAGCATCGGCGGTGTATGGATGCACTCGGGTTGGTACTTGGATGGAAGGGCAAGAACAAGAAAAGGGCAAAAAAGAAAAGACATCCTTCGAGGATATCTTCCAGATAGGCGAAAGTGTTAGGTATCGCGTGTGCCTACCACATAATCGGCATTATGTGGTACTCTCCTTGGTATAACGCCCCCTCACACATCGAATTCCATTTGTATTTTAATTCGAACACATTTTTTTGTCAATATCATTTTGACAAAAAATTCCATGATCTGTCGCTGTTCGAGTTACTTTTCACGTGAGGACGCTCAATCATGAAGAAATGTGTATGATGAATAAGCCTTCCCCATTTTTTCTGTGAAAGGTGTTCTTCACGTTACGCTTTTTTAACTTCCAAGTCTGAATCAGGTGTTCATGTATCCTTTCCAAACTCTAAATCATAATACCGTCCTACCACATAATGCCGATTATGTGGTATTTGTGGAGAACTCATATTTCGCGGGTACGCGAAACGATAAAACACGAACTAGAAAAGTTGAAGGGAGAATACTTATGCAAACAGAAAAGACAAAGGAAGAATTTTCATTCAAATCAAACGCGAGAAACGAAATATTAGCTTGTCTGGACGAAAAGTATGGCAGTTATAAAACTGTGCCTAAGGCCGAGAATGTTGAGTATTATTACTTGTTCCCCGACCAGTCTAGTATCAAAGTGTACAAGGGTGATAAAGATAGCATTTCATTCTATGGCCGAAATGAGGATTATCAGGAGCTTCGCGAAAAGGATATGCGTCTCAACCGCGAACTTGTGGAAAAAGAAAAGACAAATTCCCCGTGCATTTCAGATTTGAATTTCAACCACAAAACAATCGGGAGCGATGAAGCCGGCAAGGGAGAGATATTTAAAAACATGGTCGTCACGGCTGCCGTCGTGGATGGAGAAAGCGAGATAAAGAAATTTATTGAAAAGAGGGTTGATAATTCCGAGTGGATAAAGAAAAAAATCAATTCCATTGGGGAAGAAATCACCGGCATCCACAGTTGGGAAGAAATCATGGATAAGAAGCTTCTATTCACGGAACGCTTTGTTACCAGAATCGTTACAAACGAGGAATATAACGCAAGGTGTTCTGAAGCGGCAAAAAACGGCAAATCTGTGCATGGCTTTCAAGAGACGCTTTTGACAGAGGCATATATGGAAGTGTTGAGGGAAGCATATCGAAAAAATCCTGACGGGATGATTGTGGTAGATAATTTTCTTGATAATCGCGAAAAAGATGTAATGTTTTTCAAAGAGATGGTTTCTTTCGGGAAACCCGCGATAAATCAGAACCATGTGTTTATGACGACCCAAGGCGATTCCAAGATTATGGCCGTTTCGTTGGCATCGGTAATCAGCTCTTACATATCCGGATTGGGTTATCATTACGCACAGAAACGTTTAAATGACACTTACGGCGCACCTGACCTGGAATTACCTGCGGGGAGCGTTTCGGCGGAGGAACTGGCAGAGTTTTTTTCAAAATTGAAGCCGGAACGAAGGGATGAATTTATCAATAAATACGCAAAAAAATATTTTAAAAACGTGAAAAAAGCAATGACATTACTGAAATGACGGAGTGGAGGAGCATATCTTATAGAGTGGGAATACGGATTACCTTGCCGTGAAACGCGGTAAAAATGCCATGAAAGACATATAAAAACAAGGATAGGAGAGTGGATGATATGTTGAAAAAAAGATTGGCAATGGTGATGGTAGCCGGTATGATGGTGAGTACACTTGCGGCTGGTTGCGGTTCCGGCACGAGTGCGCCAACGGCGGATGAGATGGGAACGGGAACATCGCTCGCGGACGAGGGAATGTTGGGATATTTGGTGACCGATGCCGCGCAAGACACCCTGGAACAGATGGAGGCTGACGAAGCCAAAGAAAAGGCTGAAGCTGAGGAGCAGGCGAAGAAAGAGGCGGAAGAGAAGGCCAAGATCGAAGAGCAGGCGAAGAAAGAGACGGAAGAGAAGGCCAAGATCGATGAGCAGGCAAAGGTCGAAGCCGCGAAGGCCGCGGCAAATACGGGAAACAAGTCCGCGAACACCAAGACGAACGCAACGATGGAACCGAAGCAAACGCAGATTGCTCCGAAGCAGCAACAGCCCACACCAACACAAGTACAGCCCGCCCACGAACACGTTTGGACGGAGCACTACGCCACGAAGCAGGAGTGGGTGCCGCACGTCGTGACCATTGACGATTATGAGCCGCAGCAGGTTGTGGTGGCAAACCATTGGCATTGCAACTGCGGGGCGGTGGTACCAGAAGGTTCGGTCGCGGAGCATAGGCAGATGCATGTAAACGCGGGCGAAGATGACGGCGGAAGCAATGTGCCGATCTACGAGACCCAGTGGGTGCGGGTGGGCAGCCACGAGGAGGACACGGGTCATTTCGAGGACGTTTCCTACGTGGATTATTATGAGTGTTCATGTGGGGCGACGAAACAGCCGTGACCAATAATTATAAAAAAAAATCAATGGGATAGTGTGCAAGAAGGAGTAGAAGAACAATGAAAATAATACTAAAAAAATTAGTTAGAATAAGTCTTGTGTTCATCCTCATAGCAGGAATGACCATATTGAACGGAAATAAAACGGTATATGCGGGAGAAATGCCGATTGATGAAACAATAAGTGAAAATGTAGAGGCGTATGCAGAGGAGATGCCAATCGATGAAACGATAGGAGAAGAGACGGATGCATACATAGAAGAGACTCCGATTGAGGAATCCGTTAGCGAAGAGGCAAAAGCGCAAGCAGAAGAGGCACCAACCGATGGAATCATAAGAGGAAATGGCTGGACTTTGGATGAGACGGGAGTGTTTACAGTGACTCGGGACATCTCGGATGAAGAGGTAAAAAAATCTGCTGATTGGGATCAATATTCCGAACAGATTCGAGAAGTCATTGTGGCGGAGGGTGTGACAACAATACCAGAGGATTTTATGACAATTTATCCGAATCTGCGAAAGGTTACCTTTTCGTCCACGGTAAAAAGTATTGGAGTGACGGCATTTAACGGCTCAAGTATTGAGGAGGTTTATCTGAACGAAGGGTTGGAGGAAATAAAGCATGGTGCATTTGCAGGCACGTTGATTTCAGAGATTCACTTTCCATCTACGTTAAAAAAGATTGGCGGAGATGCATTTGAAGATTGCGACAATTTAACCACTGTGACAATTCCGGGAAATGTGGAGTCCATTAGTTCCAATGCAGCGTTTTGGAGTTGTGATAACCTGGAGGAATTCATTATTGAAGAGGGAAATTTAAAAGAGTTAAATCTGCACTCTGTGGGAGCAAATCCAAATTTGAAGAAAATTTGGATTCCAAGAACGTTGGAGAAAATTGAGACTATAAGATGGATTCGAAATGCATGCGTGATTGGATATACTGGAACGGCAGCCGAAGAAATATGCAATAGATATTCTGGCACAACAGACGAATATGGATTTGAGTATTCTATGACTTTCCATGCCATTGACGGGGATGAGCACAGCTATGGTGACTGGCAGACTGTAACGGCGGCAACTTGTACGGAAAACGGGCTGCGAAAACATGCCTGCACCATCTGCCATACGGAACAGACGGAAGAGATAATGGCAACCGGACATGTATGGGATGGAGGAACGGTTACGAAAGAGGC
>CATLEQ010000082.1 GCA_949915905.1 uncultured Lachnospiraceae bacterium
TAATCGGCATTTCACCGGACGTGATTGTGCAGTTTCTCCATGTTGCCGTGCTTTGTAGGCCTCCGGTCTTCGCCCCCCTGGTCTTTCCGATTCCTTCCGTCAAAAGGTAAACCGAATACTCGAAAGACTTTTTGTCTTTGACAAGCTGAAATTCGTCCAGAATCAAGGGAAGGTTGTTGATAAATCCCGCCTGCATTTCCAGTCCAACGGCCGTTCCGTTAAACGTCTGCATGTAGTTCCCATCATCATTCGGGTTCGCCCAGACCGATGCCGCCACCAATAACGCGACGGTCTTTCCCGTTCCAGAACCGCCCCAAAAATGCACAATAAAATTCAACTTGCCTATGGCCTTGACAAGGACGCTGGCAAAACTGGCGGCCAACGCTATCCTCGCCGCAAGTCCAGATTTTCGAACCTTTCTGGCAACGTCCACCCATGCTCCGAGTTCGCCCTCGGCATGCACCGATTCAAATATCCGCTGAAAATTGTCAATCCCGTCAAATTCAAGGTTTTCCACGTAGGGGGAAAAATCTCCCCCCTTCGTCCATCCAAGGTGGTTGACAGATTGCTTTTCCGGTATGAGGTCGTGGTTCAAGTCCTCTACCTCCTGCAAATATGTCACCAAGTGTGAGGCGTTCTTGTCGGACACGGAGACGTCCTTGTCGGCGAGTTTCTTTATCTCCCTGGCGGAATACAACTGGCTCTTGTTCGCGACGAACGTCTGCCACGACTTCCCGTCCCGCCTGAACGCGATTTTGAGGCGTACCGTCCCGTCCTCAATGTTGACGAGGCGTTGCACCGGCATGATTGGATGCACGCAGGCTATGTCCATTCCTTGTTTCGGATTGCGCTTCATGATCCCCGCATCATCCGCGATCCAGTCCCCCGTAAACAATTCGGCCGGCTGGTTTTTGAAATTCGTGGAATTATTAATAACCCCGCCCGTTCTGCCATGATCCGAACGCTGGTCAAAAAACGCCTTGACCATCGCCCTGAAATTGTTGAATCCCACGCTCTTCGCGTTATCTTCCAAGGTATTGAATGTCTGCATGTACCTCCATCCATCGTCCCGCATCCCGTATAAGAGAAGGTATGGCTCTTCCGTGTTAAATTCTTGCTTTGAAAAATGCTTTACAACGTCACCCATAATGATTTCTCATTTCTTCTTGCTCTTCTCTGCTCCCGAATCCAAGTATTTGGTACTTGTATTCGTTTTTCTGCCTTAGGTCAATTAAATATGCCCATTCATCCGAAAATGGCTCAAACAAGCCGTCAGCGTTGTCACAGAGGCGTAGCAAATTGCACACCTCCGTCAACCTTTCACAACGCCATTTTTTAAATTCTCTTTCCCTTTCCCTCGCTTCAAGTCGTTCACGCTCCTGAATTGCCTTTTGCCTTTGGATGGAATATCCGCTCACGTTGCGTTCATAACTTCCCCCAAGCTCCTTGAACGCCTCATCGAAAGTAAGGTCGCGTACGTCCTGCACGAAGGTGAATATGTCCCCGTGTTCCCCGCATCCGAAACAATAGTACGAATCCTTGTATATCTTCATGGAGGCCGTTTTCTCCTTGTGAAACGGGCAACATATGAATCCCGCCCGGTTCGGCTTTTGGAACCCGTACCGCTCCAGAATGTCCCTCATGGAATAGAGGCTCTTTATTTCTTCCTTAGTCATGCATAACCCCTTGTTTTTCCATGTTCCACCCAAAATTTCCCATAATTCCCATATTCGAACACCTTCCCTTCCAACGGGCTTTCCGCGATTAGAATGATTACGCCCTTTGAATATCCGTTCTCAACCGCGATCTTGTAAGCTTCCGCAAACGTGAAGTCTAACGTTTCAGCACTCAAAACCTTCGTTACGCACTTATTTCCAAAGACAATCTTTAAAATGTCGGCAAGTCCGATGGAATCAGTCTCCTTTACTTCCAAATCAACCTCCTCCTTTTCCTAAGAGTTCCGCGACTCTTCTGCCAGTGCTCCGCTTGTCACAAAACAAAAACTCGACACCGTAAGCGATGTGCGCCGCGTACATCCGTTCCATAAGTTCCCGACCGGAAATCCTTGAATACTGGCTCTTGTAATTCGCCACGTCCCTTATCGTCTTGTATTGCCCGCCATGTTCGCACAATATGATGAACTTGATGCCCTCTTCCTTGGAACGCCTGATTTCCCTCCAGAACCGGCTCTTGTCGCTTGAACACATGTTGCGCAGAAGTTCCCCAAGGTTCTGCTTCCTATCAATGGTGACATCCATCTTTTCAGAATCCATGTAGTCGCCAGTGTCAAGCTTCCGTTCCACGTACGGTATGTCGTGCGTCTCGAAGTATTGCAGTATCCTCTGATTCTTCTGTTCTCTGGTATCGCAAATAATCATATATGCCACCTTCCTCAATTAAATGGCAATTCCTCATCGATGATGCCATCTGGAATGTTCATAAATCCATCATCGTCCGCCTTTTGTCCTTTTGACTTCTGCGCGCCGCCAGGACTATCGCCACCGTCTTTTTTGCCGCAAAAATTCACCTTGTCAACCTGACAAATGGTGCGGCTCTTGTTTTCCCCGTCGGTCGTCCACTGCTCCGTGACCATGTGCCCGACAATGACAATCTCCTGCCCTTTGCGAAAATATTTTCCCAAAAACTCCGCCGTGTTTCTCCATGCCTTGCATCTCAGAAAACACTTCGTTTCCACGTCCTTGTACTTTTCGGACCATGCCACAGTGAACTCCGCGCAGGCCACATCTGATTTCGTGTATCGCAATTCGATATCCGCCACCAACCGTCCTTGTAAAATCATGCTATTTACCATCTACGCTTCCTCCCTGCTGCATCTTTTCCTTTTCCTTCTTCATGCATTCAATACAAAGTTTCCTCCCACAGTTTCGGACGGCAATGTCGGCAATTTCCCCGGCGGTCTTTCCCTGGGCTCCGACGATTTCCTTTTTACAGTCCTCGCAGTAAATTTTTTCAATGGTAGGAACCTTGTTCCTTATCCGCAAGGCCTCCACCTTTTCCCCGAAAGCGTTTACTTTCGCGATATATACGGAAATATATTTTCCAGCCCAGTCCTCAATGTATGGCGTGTCATATACCTTTGAAATCGTCTTGCAGTTGGTCACGTTCAAGATCATTGGCTTGACTCCCTTGTCCGTAAAACGAGCGACAGTGCAAACCTCCTTCTTGTTGCTTGTCGGATTATAAACTTCCTCCTGCCCTACCGACTTTATCTGCACGACCAGATCCTGGCCCGGTTGCAATGCGTACGCCCCTAGGTAATCGGGGTTGTCCAATTTCTTCCAATGCGTCTTTTCCATCAGAAATCCTCCTCCAATAATTCCGTCGGCATGTCCATCGGTCCCTCGTATCCGTACCAGACTCCGCTCTCCTTGCATGAATGGTAAATCCCGATTAGTTCCCTGAACTGGTCGTACCCCTGCGCGACAAATTCCGGCGTGCAGAAATATACCCTTACGGCATATGGCGGCTTCTTTTCCTGCGCCACGAACGCGAACCCATACTGTTCGAAGGTGTTCTGAAACACGCCCTCCGTGTACATTCCCGCTTGGAACTTGTACCCATACTTCCTACAGGAACGTTCAAAATGCCCGTCCTCGCAAGAATCCGTACTTTTATAATCGACGATATATTTGCTTCCTTCGTATTCCGTCAAGCAGTCTGGTCGGCATTTGCATTTCTCTCCCGTGGCGGCATCCGTCCAAAAGAAGTCCTTTTCATGCTCCCCGTCCAACAACCGCCTTGCCAGGGGATGCGCCATGACCGCTTCATGCATCTCCATTATTACCGTCATGTCATCACGGCTTACCAGCTCCTTCCCGTTGTTAAACGCTTCTATCTGGTACCGTTCATATTCTTCCTTCCCGGCCTTTGTCCTTCGATTGATTTCTGGAAGGACAACAAAGTCGTTGCCGAAATCTTCCTTCTCCAACACGTACTTATGTAACGCCCTTCCGAATGCCAACGACGGGGAATCCTCCTGGTTCTCCATGGCATATTTAAAGTGCATCGGTGAACGGGCAATCTTGAAAAGTTCCGACCTGCTAATACCTTCCGCTTCTCTATATTCCTTTTGTGACATTTTTCAATCCTCCAATCCCTTAATCCTACATTTCAACTACATCCAATGCCTTGCCGTCAGTGGTTCGCGTCGAAATGAACTGCAACCCCTTTTCCTTGCATTTTCCATAAAGCCGATCACGCATTTCCGTTGACAGCTTTTCGACTCCATCAATGAGAATAATCTGCAATCCTGCCGGGTTCTGAATCGCCACATCGATGCAAAGGTCTAACTTCTCACCTTCTGACAGATTGCTTACCGGCAGCCCGTTAATAAGCGGTATTCCATCCTTGACGGATAATCCTTCAATCGGAATCGTGGCTTTTTCCAAAATCTCACCGGGCAGATTCCGGGCTTTCTCAATCTTTTCAGTGAGTAATGCGGATTGCCTGGAAAGTTCCTCAATCGTTCCCTGCAAGGACAGCATCCTTCGCCATTCATTAATGTGAGACTTCATTTTCTCGGTTTTCTCTGCCTCTTCCAGAAGTTCACCTACTGGTTGCGTCTCCTTGTCTGCGTATTCCTCATAAGCAGCAATGTCAGCTTCGAACTTTGCCACTTTCTCTTTGTATTCGCTACGGATAACCTTTTCCCGATCCGCCTTTGTTGCTGAAAGTCCCTCTTTTTCCTTCTCAAGAGAAACAATTTTTTCTTTCAGTGTGGCGAGCTGCGTGTCAATGTTGTTTCCTCTTGATACTATTTCCCTTTCAAGAGCCGCCAGGGCAATGTCCCGGTCGGCTTCAAAGGAACGGATTTTTCCATCATGTCCTTCTTTCATGCGTTTTGCTTTCTCAATCTGCTCATTGGACTTGCGAATTTTCTCAATCCGCGTGTACAGTTCCCCAACATTTACATCTTCCCACTGGCTACCGTCATAATCCACCGGAAGGGCTTTCTTGATATCTTCCACGACTGCTTTCTTTGCCCTGATATCCCGATTTATGTCCTGCCTGGTCTGGAAGTACGTGCCATTCTCCGCCTGGATGTCATTCAACACCGCAAGAATGTTTTGGTCATAGTTCACGTCTGCCGGAACCTCCCCGAACCACTCCCGAATCGTTTCCATGCTCCATGGAAAGTCGATCATGTTGAGGATCGTGGCGTTCTGCTCCTTCTTGTCCATGCGCATGAACTCCATGGGCTGAAGCTGCAACGGCGTTATGATGTCCCTCAAGAACGCTTCCGGACTGGGAACGATGTTCCCGTTCTGCTTGATGGACTTGTAATCACTCTGCATCGTCCTCGCCTTGCGGTCGATCATGAGGCCCGTGTCCGTCTCAATGATGATTTCGCCCTCGGTCTCGCCATTCCGCACAATATAATCGCGATCCGACTTGTTTGTCAGCGCGTACCGGATGGCATCAATCACGGAAGTCTTCCCCGTTCCGTTCGCGCCCGTCAGCTCCACGCTTTTTCCTCCCAGTTTCTGCTCCTTTATTCCATACATGTTTGTAATGTATATTCTCGATACGTTGTTCATTCGTCTCCTCCTATTTCTTATTCAATCTTCCTTGCGCCACTCATACTCGCCAATGCACCCCAGGTTCAAGCCATTCAAACTGCATGTGTCACAGTCCTTTTCCACGGCATCATCCATGAGTCTTGCGCATTCCGCGTAATCCTTTTCCATTTCCTCCGTCATGGGGATTTTAATGTACTTTCCCATCATGTACCCCCTCCGGATCCAGCAAGTTGAACATCACCCTTCTCACCTTGCTCAACTTCCACTTCTTTTTCATCCGATACAATGAATTTCCCATGATTTTTTCGACCTCCACCGCGCGCCGTCTTCGCATCTTTTCCTCCTCAATGCACGCCGCGCAGTCCAGGCACATGCCACGCACGTATTCATCGGTTCTGCAATCTTCTCCGCAGATTTTACACCTCATGCCGCGCCCCCTCTCATGGCGTTCAGCATGATTTCCATCGACTTCTCCCGATGTTCCTGGAGAAGTGCCTCGTCAATCGTGACGGGCTTTTGGAAATAGCCGCACGTTCCCGCGATGCTCCTGGCCACCTCGGGAGTGAACGGCGGTACTTGCTTGCGAAGATTTTTCTCCATCAATTGCGTCCTCCACGCCATGTAGTCAATCCACACGTACACGTTGACGCGTGTATCGACACCCGTTAAAACGGCCTGGGGGATGTAACGCCCCCGCTTGATTTCCTCCTGAATCTCGCCGATCCTCTTGCGAACCGTCGGTACGCAATGCTCGAACTCCTTCGCGATTTGCTTGGGGCTCATGTAGTTGTATCCCCTTATGCTCTCCACATATAAAACCTCGTTACCATCACCCATAATCCCGAACCTCCTGAAGTCCTCCTATTATTCCTGCATCTGCGTCAGCATCCACATTTCAAAAATGCCGATGTCACGCATCCCCCTGGCCATGTCGGCCACCACCGGGTTGTCCGCCCCCGTCCGGCTCTCGTGGTAGCGGTACCGCTCCACGACCTTGGCCAACAACTCGTTACTCCACCAATCCGTCCTTATCATCTCTTGCCTCCTTTCCGACCGGCTTTCTGCATCCTTTCACGGTAAGCAGCCAGCCTCCTGACCATGTTTTTCCGATGTACGGTACCGCACACGGGAGCTCCTGCATATTGAACATGCTTCTTTTCCATCGTTTCTCACCCCCTCTCCGTTTCGAACAACTCGCCGGCACCAACACCCAGCGCGCACGCCAGCTTGAGAATATCGCTGGCCTTGATTATCTTTCTTCCGTTGAGCATGTCGGTAAGCTCCTGCGGTGCATATCCAGCCTTCTCGGCCACGTATGCTTTCTTTAAGCCCTTGTCCTTTATTATCCTGGATATATTCTCGGCCGCCGGAGCATTAGATTCCGAGATTTGCATCTTCTCACCCCCACCCCTTAATCAAAGTAACTAAGTACATAACGAATCGCGCTCACCTGCGGCGATGTCGTCCATGCAATAACGTCCCATATACTGACAATGAGCATAATCGTAAAAACTAATATTGCGGCACCTCCAAGTATTGAAGTAATCGCAACGGATGGGAAATCAGCGAGCTCTGTAAAAAGAAAGCGATTATCGTCAATCATTTTACGAGCCCTCGATATAACAACCACTATCGCCACAATACTCACTGCAATGACTGCAATTGCGGAAATAATCCAAAACACCGCCATGGTTATCTTGTATTTTGCAAGTTCTGGAACCAGGTTCGAAAACGAACCGGCCATGATTCCCAACTTGTCACAAATTGTTTCGATAATCTCAATAACATCTTTGCTATTCACTATTTCATACCTCCTTGTTTCCTTGTCCCTAAACAGCTCTTTAACTCTTTCTCGTTCCGTGTTATCCTATCTGTACAAGCCGCTGCCATGGCTGAGTACATAGAAAGGAGAAAACCTATGAAAACCACATTTACTGTAAACTTTAATAATATTGAAGACTTTATGGACAATCATTTTTTCAATGACCCTAAATCAAAAGAAATCATTGAAAAAGCCGGATTCACAGAATCACAAATCAAAGTCATCAATACACTTGTTCTTACCGCCCTAAAGGCTTATGATTTGCAAAAGCAACAATGACCGAGCATTCAGCCTTTTGCTTCAGGTATTGCAACTCTTGACTGGAAATTGACTGCTTCCTGCCAGAAGCGGTCTTTTTCCTTTTATCATTCTTTTTCAGATTCCTCATCTCCTTTTGTCCACCCCCGATGCGGATAATTAGTTTTTGACATCTGCTTGCATCGTTGTCCATACAATGCACTAATGATTTCCAGCGGCTGGCTTTGAATCCTCCCTTCAAGGCCGGTCAGTTTCTTCTCCGCCTCCTGACATTGCCGCCGTAATCCCTTTACTGTAAAATTCATGATAATTTGATTGACGGCCACGCATATGACGGCTATCGCCATTGCTAGCATGAAAATTGTCATCCACACGTTCCCTTCACCTCCTACACCGCCATCCCAACCGATTAATATGGAAATCTTTTCATAATTCTTGAAATAATTTTCTCACCATGGTAAAATTCTTTCATACCAAGCGAAAGGAGAATCTACCATGAGCAACCACGTTGAAAACGTCACATTATTACATCTTCTGAACCAGGACACGAAATCCTTATCACTTGATGAACTGTATTCCCTTTATCGGGATACACTTAATCAAGTGAGAGAAGCCGAGGAACGCTATAAGGAAACACGCAAAGAACCCATATTTACCTTTAATGAGCCATCCGTATAAAGAAGCAATTGCCTCGCTTGCTTCTGGTGAACGGTCAATACCACATGTTCTTGAATACTCTGCTAACATTTCTATTTGTCGGCGGAGTATTTTTTCGTTACTTGATTTTTCAATGTTCGCACGCATCTCTTCCCGAGTCTGTTCCTTTTTGTTTTGCGACATCAGCTCAATCAGCTTGTCCAGTTTTTCCACTATTACCTTCTTTTTCATTTCCGTCTCCTCTCTTTTCCTTGTCTGCAAACTCCCGCGGGTCAACACCGAGAAACTTGCAAACCCTCACCAGTTCCCATCCCCTTATCTCTCGTCCCCTGGATCGATTCATGAGGCTGTCATACAGAGCCGTGTAAGGAACGCCTATCAAGCGAGCCATTTTAGAAAGATTGATTCCTCTGGATTTAATTATTTCCGACAGCCAATTTTCAAGCGTCAATTTCTCACCTCCCCTCTTTTATGTCTAATCCGCTTGTTATTCCGTTGTATAGCCCCATCACATAAACAAACACATTTTCTTGTTCTTTTTTACCCAGAAGTGGAGCCATGATTCTAATGTTTTCTAACGGATCATCTGTAAGCTTTTCTTTTACTTCCTTTTTGTTCTCCATGTCTAATCGCCTCCCTTTTTTCTCGTTGAGAACATTATAGTTCTCTTTGAGTCGTTTGTCAATCATTTTTTTGTTGACTTTGAGAACATTATGTAGTATCATTCACATAAAGGTAGGTGAGAACAAATGAATGAACGTATAAAAAGAATCAGAAAATATTTTAAACTCACACAAGATGAATTCGGTAAAAGAATTGGTTCCGCTAGAAATACTATAGCTAATTATGAAAATAGCAATCGAACCCCTTCGAATTCTGTAATTTTATCAATATGCCGGGAATTCGGAGTTAACGAAATCTGGCTACGAACCGGCGAAGGTGGCGACGAAAACATGTTCACCAGAATTTCTGAAAACGATAGATTTTCATTAAATTTGGGAAAGTTAAGCACTACGCAAAACAAGATGCTTATAAACATGGTAAATTCCATTGCTGAAGCATCTCCGGAAAAGTTAAGATACATAGAAGAATTTATGAAAGATTGTCTTGGGCTAAACGAATAAAAAAGGAGTAGCACCCGCTACCCCTTCAGCATTACTGTCAGAATCAAATAAATTCTCCGAAGTAATGCTTCGTCATTAATTTGTTCAATCATTTTAATGATTTTGTTTTTTGGTTTATCCATATGTACGACCTCCATTCGCAGTAGCAAACACACATTCGGAATTCTTTGATTAACATAATACTACATAACGAAAAAATAATCAATAGTTTTCCGAACATTCGTTTGTATATCGTTAGTAGTTTCGTAGGTAATCCCATTATCGGAGTTACCCCTCTACTATATAGACAATCGAAAGACAAAAAACTTATGGGAATTGGGCAAATCGTCCCAGATATGGGACACTTATTTAAAATCGGACTCAAATAGGTCTGTGACACGAACATTTAAGCCTATTGCAAGCCGTTCCAACATATCAGCTGTGGGGGATGTTTCGCCATTGGCAATCCGACTAACTGTAGACTTAGATAATCCGGTCATAGCGGCCACCTGACGCACTGATAAGTTTTGGTTGTACATGATTTTTGCAAGTAGAATTTTCATAACTATATTGTAATATTATGGACACAAAAAGAACACTGGAAACTACTGGGAAAGGAAAATCGATTAATTCGCCATCGGCGTTTTAATAGTGGTGTCTAAAACCAAAAGAAAGAGAGGAAATGATTATGGCACTTATGAAATGCCCAGAATGCGGAAAGGAGGTATCTACCAAAGCACTTACTTGTCCAAATTGCGGATGCCCAATATGTCAAAAACAAACTTATACACCCGCGCCTACTATCAATACGCCGTCAGCACCACCCAAAAGGAGACACGGTTGCCTGATTCCAATAATTGTTATAGCCTTTCTCTTTATTGTTTTATGCATTGTCGTATCAATAGGCGTAGCAGATCAGGAGAAACATCCTGAAAAATATGACGACTCCATCGCTGCCAAACATATTGATGTAACGACTGAAGAAGGAAAAGCTATTGACTCCATTCTAAATGATTGCGGAATAACCGAAGTAAAATCTTTCGAACATGATGAACTTTTAGACAATGCGCACATGGATGGAGAAAGCGGTTATCGGATTGCATCTGAAAATGTTGAAAACATCATTTTATATCTTGCGCCAGATAAAACTGTTTTCAGAATCAAATATATTGACTATGATTTGTATGCAGATGGCGGAAAGCTTGCAACATTACAAGATTACGTTGTTTCCCAAGAGGAAGTAGATAAATACCAATATTTGTGTCAGGAAAAAGTGAAAGAAATCCTCAAGTCTCCAAGTACTGCCAAATTTCCTATCTACACCGAATGGGGGTGGAGACAAGAGATGAACATCTTCACCGTTCAAGGATATGTAGACGCGCAAAATGGTTTTGGAGCTGAAGTCAGAAGCCGTTTTCAGTTTATCATTGATATGAATACTGATACTATCCAATCATTTATATTTGACGGACAAGAACTGATACAACAATAGCGACTTCTTAATTTATATGTCGCATTGCAAAAATAAGCTAACCCCAGGGGCAAAGGATTCTAAGCCTCACGGCCTACTCCCATTCAGGAACCCAGCCTTGTCCTTCACGAGTTAGCTTATTGAAAAACCGCCCCGGAGGCAACCGGAACGGCTTTCATCGCACCTCTGAAGAGATACAACATACTAATGACAAAGCATATTGTATCATCTTCGTGGCATCTTGTAAACCAGAACATTCGTTTCTGGTCGGGGTGTTATTTTTATACTTTTTTACAGAAAGGAAGATGGTTATGTGGGTAGAAGAAACAAAAAACGGAAAGTACAAGTTCGTGGAGCGGTATACGGACTTTATGACGGGCAAGACGAAGCGCGTTTCGGTCGTCATGGACAAAAACACCGCACAGACAAGGAAAGTGGCACAGAGGGCGATTGACGCAAAAATTGATAAGGCCATAAAGTCATGCATGCCGGTCGAAAAGTCCCTCACCCTAGCGGAACTCGTGGACGTTTACCTGAAAGACCAAAAACAGACGGTGAAACAGTCCACGTATCGAACCAGTTGCAGTTTTGGCAAGACAATGATGGAAATCCTTGGAAGTGACACGCTGGTAGAGCACATAAACGCTTCATACATCCGCCAGTCCCTTCTGGAAACCGATAAAAGCTCCTGCACGCTAAACGAATACATCGCCTATATTAAGCGGCTGCTACGCTGGGGATATCGTAACGATTTCGTCCGCGATGTCGCCTATCTGGACAAACTCGACCTATTCAAAGACACGCCGCGACGTCAAAAAATCCAAGACAAGTACTTGGAATCGAACGAGGTGGAGCGTTTACTTTCCGGCATGAGGCATGATTCCTGGAAATTGCTGACACGATTCCTCGTGTTGTCCGGTATGCGTGTTGGAGAAGCCATCGCCTTGACCCGCGATGATGTAGACATGACGAGCCGACTGATCCATGTGACCAAGACATACGACCACGGCGACCGAATCATAACCGCGCCAAAGTCCGTCACCTCAATCCGTGACGTGTACATGCAGGACGAACTATTTGACGTTTGCAAGGAAATCAATCTCTACATGCTCAAGCAACGGATTCGATACGGCTATGGAGCTTCTCCATTGTTTTTTCAGGGGACTGACGGCGATTACTTGAAGTATTTTACATACTGCAAATATTTGAAAGACAACGCCACCCGCATCCTCGGGCGGAAAGTTACCGTGCACGCGCTACGGCACACGCACGCTTCGTTGCTCATGGAACACGGGGTGGATATTGACACCATATCCAGGCGATTGGGACACGAGAACAGTAAAATCACAAAAGAGATTTACTTGCA
>CATLEQ010000083.1 GCA_949915905.1 uncultured Lachnospiraceae bacterium
GGGTCGGGAAGGTTTTTTCCATGATCGTATTCGGCCTGAACATCGAGGACTTCGAGTATGCCTACCGTCTTGACGGTCCTTATGACGTTTCCAAGGGACTTCTGTTCGACAAGAACAACATTCTTTTGGACATTTACGCCAAGGCCGTCACCGGCCAGAGCGTCTGGGGGCATTCCCCGAACAAAGGTGCCTTTTATAAGGCACGCGTGGTAAAGGACGATTTTGACTGGGGAAAGGAGCCAAGGCCGCTCATCCCGATGGAAGACCTGGTCATCTACGAGGCCCATACGCGCGGATACACCAAGCACCCGTCCTCCGGCGTAAAACATCCGGGCACGTTCGCCGGTCTGATGGAAAAGATTCCTTACTTGAAAGAGCTTGGCGTCAACGCGGTGGAACTGATGCCGATATTTGAATTTGACGAAATGAAAGACAATCGGGTCGTGGACGGCAAGCCGCTTGTCGATTATTGGGGCTATAACACCGTGAGCTTTTTCGCCCCCAACACGAGCTACGCGGGCGTGACCGAATTCAACCACGAGGGCGCGGAACTCAAGACCCTGATTAAGGAACTGAATGAAAATGGCATCGAATGCATTTTGGACGTCGTGTTCAACCACACCGCCGAAGGAAACGAACTGGGGCCATGCTTTTCCTTCAAAGGGTTTGACAACAACATTTACTACATGCTTACCCCGGACGGCTACTACTACAATTTCAGTGGCTGTGGCAATACGCTCAACTGCAACCACCCCATCGTGCACCAGATGATTCTGGAATGCCTGAGATACTGGACGATTACCTATCACGTGAGCGGATTCCGCTTCGACCTTGCGAGCATCCTGGGACGCAACGAGGACGGCTCGCCCATGAGCAGCCCGCCGCTTCTGCAAAGCCTCGCCTTTGACCCCATCCTGGGCGACGTGAAGCTGATCGCCGAGGCCTGGGACGCGGGCGGCATGTACCAGGTGGGCAGCTTTCCCGCGTGGAACCGCTGGGCGGAATGGAACGGCAAATACCGCGACGACATGCGCAATTACTTAAAGGGCGACCTGGGGCTCGCTCCCGTCGCCGCCAAGCGCATCCTCGGTTCGCCGGACTTGTATGACCCAAAAAGCCGCGGGTACAATGCCTCCATCAACTTTTTAAACTGTCACGACGGGTTCACTTTATGGGACATGTATTCTTATAATAAGAAACACAACGAGGCCAACGGCTGGAACAATACCGATGGCGGCGACGACAACCGAAGCTGGAACTGTGGTGTCGAAGGAGATACTGACAACGAAGAAATCATCGCCTTACGCCAAAAGCTTGCCAAAAACGCCATGACGATCCTTTTGATGAGCCGGGGAACGCCAATGTTTTTGGCCGGGGACGAATTTTTAAACACGCAATTCGGAAACAATAACGCCTACTGTCAGGACAACGAGATTTCCTGGCTGAACTGGGACGATTTAAAGAAAAACCGGGAGCATTTCGAATATGTAAAGCACCTGATACGGCTTCGTCAAACACATGACGTCATTCGCCGTTTTTCTGGAAATTGTTCCATGCGATACCCGGAAATCCAGGTTATGGAGCCGGATTCATCCACGCAGGTGCTACGCGTGATGTATGCCGGACGGGATCAAAAAAATACCGGGGACGATTTGGTTCTTCTGGCGATTAACGTATTCTGGGAACCGCAGGAGTTCTTGCTTCCCGACCTTCCGCACCCGATGGAGTGGTTTCTGGAGGCGGACTCCGCCAAGACCATTCTTCCACACGGTATTCCGACGGCCAACAGCGCGATATTTGCCCAAGACCGCCATGTCCGCATGGAACCGCGTTCCACGATGGTGCTGACCGCCAAGACGCATTTAACAAACGCAAGTACGAAATGAGTTTCAGAAATGGTTCTGGTACCCGCCAGCCATGTCAGATTAACGTTCCAACCGCCAAACGCGAAGACGTTTGAAGGGGCAAGTATACCGCCGGGCAGAAATATCTGCCCGCGGTATACCCGCCCCCTTTCTTCTTGCACCGACCACCTCTGCATCGTTTACGCTTCCATCGTTCCCATCATGTCTTTCCACGCAAGCGAATCCAGCAAATATTTCAACACGCCCATCGCACACTTTTGCACGTCACCAAGCGGAAGGTGTCTGCCGCGATCCGTTCCATGATAGGTAATCGTTTTCGAGCCGTCGTCATGCTCTGCCACCTCGGCCACACCCGAATCGATATATTTTTGCACGCGCTCGCCAATTTCCACGCCTGCAGCGACCTCTGCCGTATACACGTCCTTTCCGCCCTTTTCCGGCAAGAACGCGCCCCAGTTTTCCACGGCCTGCCGCATCATGCCGCCATACGCCATATTAACGATTTCATCGATGGAGCCGTCCTCCAAAAATACCGGCTTCGCGCCGTACAACGCGTTCTCGAAGAATTCCACCTGAAGGCCGCCCATGATCAAGTCGTTGCCCGCATGCATGTCATTTGGCTTGTAAGACTGGGAACCCCAGTCGGTCATGAACATTCCTTCAAATTTCCATTCCCCGCGCACGATATTTTCCAGTAATTCCTTGTTTTCGGAACTATGACGTCCGTTAATCTGGTTGTAGGAGGTCATAATCGTGCCCGGATTTGCCTCCCTAACGGCAATTTCAAAGCCCTTGAGATAAATTTCCCTAAGTGCCCGCTCTGACACGGAAGCATTGAAAGTAGCACGATCCAGCTCCTGGTTATTGCAGGCAAAATGCTTGATGGACACCTTGCAACCTTCGTGTTTTTGCACGCCGCGCGTAAAATGAGCCGCACATTTTCCGGATACGAGCGGATCCTCCGAATAATATTCAAAACAACGTCCGCACAGCGGGTCGCGGTGAATGTTCATGCCAGGTCCCAAAACCACGGTCTGATGGTAGCTCTCCATCTCGCATCCAAACCCGTCACCGGCCTTCTCCAGGATCTCCATGTTCCAGGTCTGTGCCAGCGGAATACCGACCGGCCAGCCGGCCGTGGGCTGTCCAATGATATGTAATCCGGCAGGGCCGTCCGTCATATAAGAATACGGAATACCGAGACTTTCCACGTATTGCCCGGTCGTCTGTCCTGAAGAACGAGGTGCCTCGACCACGGACACCTTCTTTTTCATCCGCTTTTCCACCGGATGCGGCGTTTCGTTCGCCGTGCCCGTCACGATACGAAGAAGCGTCGGCGTATCCAATGACGCGACAAACTCTTCCATCGTCACGCGTCCTTCCGCCACGTCAAGAAGTGTCGCGTCCGGCACGTTTCTCACGGTCACGACCTCCTCCGGACAAGGGTAGGAAAACCTTTTCAAGCCTTCTTCACCGCATGGCTCGTATGAATTTTCTTCGGCCACATAAGTCACCGTCTTTGCCTCGGCCGCCACGCGCAAGTCCTCCGTCGTAAAGTCCGCCGCGCAAAGTGCGACGACCGGTGCCTCACAAGCCTCATATGTAATGGCCGGTGCCTTGATTAATTCCAGTTCCTTGTCACATGCCACCTGCCTGCTCAGCTGTTGCGTGATAACCTCGCCGTCCAGACGAAGCACCGCCGCGACGTTCGTGTACCGGCTGTTCTTCCCGACACGCACCAGATAATCTCCCGCCTCCATCACATAAACACTGCGGCTTTCATCGAAGGATGCCAGACTCTTCGTCGGAATACAGATGGTCAACGTCTCGCCCTCTCCTGCCGCCAATTCCTTTGTCTTGCCGAAGCCACGCAGTTCCTGATACGGTTGTGCGATCTTCCCTCCCTGCGGCGCGGACACGTAAACCTGCACGACCTCCTTGCCGGACACCGCACCTTTGTTTGTCACTTGCACCTGCACGCGAATTTCCTTTGCGTCTGCAACTACCTCTTTCGTCTCCATCGCAAACGCCGTATAGCTCAAGCCGTAACCAAACGGGTAAAACGGCTTGATGCCAAAACTGTCAAAATAGCGGTATCCGACATAAATCCCCTCGTTATAATCCTCCTGCAGTGTGTCCCCGTCATTGGCGGAAAACGTGGCCGAAGCCGGATAGTCCTCATAATTGACCGCCCACGTATCCGTAAGCCGCCCGGATGGGCATGCCTTTCCAGAAATGACATCGCACAGTGCCCTGCCCGTTTCCATGCCGAGAAGACACATGAAAATGGCTCCGTCAACTCCCTCTATCTCGTCGATAAATTTCGGATCCATGACCGTGGTATTTAAAACGACGATGGTATGGTCAAAGGCTTTCGCAATCTTTTCCAAATTGCTTCGCTCCATGTCCGACAAAAGATAATCTCCCTTTTCATTCTTGCGGTCAAAATTTTCCCCCGTGTTCCGCCGAATGACATAGACCGCCGTGGAGGCCTCCCCGGCCTCTTTAATTTCCTCCCCGGTAATCTCCAACTCGTCAATCAAAATCGACCGTCCGCTCCAGACACGGTCGATCATGCTTAACGTCGTATCCTCGTCGTTGGCCTTTTTGCTCGCCGCCGCGAACTTGTCAAGCCACTTCTGTGACGTAATGCTGTAACCGCCTTCTTCCAGTCCTTGTTTTACATTGATGGCATAGGGCGGAAATACAGAACCGCTTCCCGTTCCACATAGCACCGTGTCCACCGCGCCCGCACCGAACAAGGCGATCTTTTCTTCCTTCACCGGAAGCGCGCCCTCGTTTTTTAAAAGCACGATTCCCTCGACCGCCCCCTGATGGCAAGTATCCGCCTCCTCCGGCGACGGCAACGGGCCGTAATTGCCCTCGATCATCATTTTCATCATTTCTTCCTGACTCATGATTGATTACCTCCCTGACATTTTCTTTCATTATTTATCATTATACCCTCTCTTTGGCAAAACCAAAATGCCATTTTGTGATAATTGAACTATCACTTTGTGTCATTCTATCAAAAACGCACGATACTAAATTATAACGTATTTTTCACAAAATGCTTGTCTTATGGTTTCAAATACTATATAATACATATATCGAGGTGATAAAACATGAAAATTGATTCCGAAAATATTTTACAGAGCATTCTGGAAAGCCTCTCCCGCATCGACTACATCCATGAGGGCGACATTCCAAACATTGACTTATACATGGATCAGGTAACCACGTTGATGGAAACCCAACTGTCCCACACGAAGCGGCACGACGACGACAAAATCCTGACCAAGACCATGATTAACAATTATGCCAAGAACAACCTTCTTCCGCCGCCGGTCAAGAAAAAGTATTCGAAAGAACACGTGATTGTCCTGATTTTCATTTATTATTTTAAAAACATCCTCTCGATCAAGGATATCGAGACGCTTTTACAGCCTCTTATTGACAATCACTTCCAGACAGACGGCGAATTAAGCCTGCCCGACATTTACAACAAGATTTGTTCCATGGAGATTGAGCAAATCGCCCCGTTACAAGAGGAGATGAAGCAGATTTACGCCCGGACGCAAGAAAGCTTTGCGGACGCTCCCGACGAGGAACGGGCACAACTACAGTTGTTTTCGTTCATCTGCAGTTTGAGTTTCGACGTATACGTCAAAAAAATGATTATCGAGAAGCTTTTGGACGAATTGACGGAAAACCCGCAAAAGTAATTCTTCTTTCAGCGGCGTTGTATGGGTGACGGCACGGTCGCCGTCCATACAATGCGCCACACTCCTTTCGTAGAACCAGCCCGCCGGAGCAAGATATTAGCCGGCGGGCTGGTTTTTTCACGATGTTCAATTTTCCCCCGTTCCCTTGTTAATCCGCTCAAACGTCATGTCATATCCGTCGTTTCCGTAGTTCAGCGACCGGTTCACCCTGCTGATGGTCGCCGTGGAAGCCCCCGTCTTCTCCGCGATTTCTAAGTATGTCTTCTGCTCCCTGAGCATCTTCGCCACCTCGAAACGCTGCGACAAAGACAAAAGCTCGTTCACCGTGCATATGTCCTCGAAAAATTTGTAACACTCTTCCTTGTCCTTCAGACTAAGTATGGCGGCAAATAGATAGTCCACCGCGTCCGTCTTGATTTTCTTGTTCATGCCTCGTACTCCTCACTGCCATAATCCATGCCTGCAAGGCTTATGCCGCATCTTGCAAGGCAGTCATAATTTCTTCTTAGATTTTAGCACAGTGAATTCTTAAAGTCCACTACTTTCTAAAAAATTCCTTTCCCATCAAAATTCCTTTCCCATCACACCCGCAGTTCCCGCTGCCATCATCGCGGACAAGGGGAGCGCGTACCAGATTCCTTCCAGCCCGCAGACATGATGCATGACTGCCACCAATGGCACGAAGCATATCACGTAATTGCACAGCGCACACGCCAACGCCCGATATTTCTTCCCCGATGCCTGAAAATACGCAGCCCAAACATACTGCACCCCGTTAAATGCCAACCCCGCGTTGACAATCGCCAGCACATGTCCTCCCAGACCCACGGCCTCTGCTTCCTTCGTGAAAAGACACATCATCTGCCCGGAAAAAACAATCGTCGCCAAAGACACCGCCGCGCCATACCCCGCCGCCGCAAGCAATGCCATTTTCAAAGTCTCCCGCACCCGGTCTGTTTTTCCGGCCCCTTTGTTATATCCGATAATCGGCTGCAGCCCCTGGGTCAGACCAGTGACCGGAAAGATAAGAAACGTGTTAACTTTGCTCACGATTCCATAGACATTGATGGGAAGATTTCCGTATGATTTCAAAAAACGATTAACGACGATGATGGAGATTCCGGCTCCCAGCATTTGCACCAGGGAAGGAAGCCCGGTCATTATAATTTCCTCCAGCAAGCGCACGTCCGGTATGAAATGCCGCCACGACAAGCGCAATATGCTCTTCCCGGACAAATAGAAAAAGTAGATGCTCATCCCTATGGAAATCCCTTGTGACAGTACCGTCGCGGCCGCCGCGCCCCGAACGCCCCAGTGAAATCCGAAAATGAACAGGATGTCCAACACGACATTCGCCACCATGGGAATCACCCAGATGTACATCGCATATTTGCCATCGCCCTCCGCCCGAATCAGGTTGGAAAATCCCGTGCTCGTCACCGCTCCCAGCAAAATGATTCTCATATAGTCTCTTGCATAGGGTAAAAGTGCTTCCGTGATTCCCATCGCGTACAGCAACTCGTCCAAAAACAAGAGTCCCAGAATCGTGACGCAGATTGCGGTCGCATAAAACATTCCAAAGGTCTGGGCGGCCGCCAGGTTTGCCCTCTCATAATCCCTCTCTCCCAATGCCCGCGACATGACGGATGCGCCGCCGCTTCCCAGCGTTGATGCCACCGCGGAAAGAAAAATGAACAAGGGAAAGGAAACCGACACTCCGCCAACCGCGTCCAACCCCGCGCCCACGGAGATAAACAGCGTGTCAAACAAGTTGTATAAATTATAGGCCATGACTCCCACGATAGATGGCACCGCCATTTTCCAGAGCAGCTTTTTAACCGGCATGGTGCCCAAGAAGTCCCGTCCGTCCGTTTCTTTCTTGTCCATTCTCATATGTTTTCCTTTTCCAATTCTTTTAGGCATTTCTCAATCTGCGCCTTCGCCCACATTCCTTGCATTTTCGCATAAACGACACCGTAGCGGAATGTCTCGGCGGCCATAATCACGCAAATATATAAGCGGTAAAGCTGATAGCGTTTTGCATCCGCCTCGGTATATGCCCCTCGCTTACTTGCCTTCAGGTAGCTGTCCAAAAATGCTTCCTCCTTGCGTATATCGTCTCCCAAGATAAACGCTGCCGGGAAGTCGGCAATCGGGTCGCCCCAGAACGCTCGCTCAAAATCAATGATGCCCTCGATTTCATAGCCGTTCTTTCCCTCCCTGACAAAAATATTTCCCTCGTGGCAATCATACTCCACCAGCGCGGGACTTTTACATTCCTCCAAATATCCGGCACACGCCGCCAGGACATTTTCAATCCTTTGATAGGGAAGTTTCACCTTGTGCTCCTTCGCATCCGAAAGGATTTGCCGAAACATTTGAAAAAATGCTTCCTTCCATGTACGGTACTGACATACCGGATTTTCGCTGAAATACCCGTAATATTCCCCCTTGATACAATGAATCTGTTCCAGATATCCTGCCAGTTTGGCCTTGACCCGATTCAAATCGGCAGCGTCCATCTTCTTCGAAACCGCAGAGAGCGCACATCCCTCCAATGCGGTCATAAAAAAGTAATTGCTCCTAATCTGTTTTTTGCTGAAGTCATACGCCAACACTTCCGGCACCGGCACCGTCGTCTTCTCCCGAATCAAACGGTAACATTCCACCTCCGTCGGCATTACGTCCTGCTCGTAAGTAAGCAATGTCGTTCCCGGCATCACGCCCACCTTCAAGATGATTTGATCCATTCCTTTCACCCGGTTGGCTCGCCCGGCTTCCACAAAGACACCTTCTTCACCGTTCTCGCAACCTTCCGTCCCCTCGTCCGCATGGCCTCCGCCCGCACCGTCCTTAAGGGAAATCCGGTAAATGGCGTTAAACATCCCGCCTTTCAATTCCTCGATTTTGGATACCCCGACCGATTTTCCAAAATTGACCTCGACCAGCCTCCTAATTTCCTCTTCCGATAATAAATTCTTCGTTCTGCTTTTCATTGTCGTCTCCTTCTCGTAGTTTCCATTATACTTTGACGAATGCAAAGTATTCACCCGCCCCTCTGGGTCATGTGTTAAGGGATGCTCTTGGGTATACCCTAACGATACCAGAAAGACCTGACAAAAACCATCTTCTTAAGGGACATATCCCTTTCCTTTTCGGACATCATAATAGTAATTGACAACGCCCCCATCCAAAGCTTCCATAGAAAGCAAAAAAACTACTCTCCGTTTTGGAAAGTAGTTTTTTGTCAGTTCCCGCATCCGCAGAAATCGTTACGGTTCATCCGACCGTGTATAATAACCAGAAATCAAATATCAAACGCAACTCTTCTTCCTGCTTCTGTGGCATTTACGATTTTCCCAATACTTGCCGCATCACCGATTATATGTACCGTTCCACCAAGCTTTTCAATCTCTTCACCCAACTCATTCACACTCTTTGAGCCCATGGCAACAATCACGGTATCCACACCCGCAATCACATTCGTCTCACCATTCTGCTCATAAGATACACTGTCCTCGGTAATCGACGTCACTTTCGCGCCACAATGAACATCAATCGGCTTCGACTTAATACGTGCCATAAGATAATCACGGTTCGCAGTCGCATCACCCATATCAAGATTTGGCAACATTTCCAAAATCGTAATTTTGCGATCTGCCAATCCCCGATAATCATGCTTGGGTGAAATAAACTCTGCGACCTCGCAACCTACGGAACCGCCGCCGATAATAACGGCATTCATTCCCGCCGGAACCTTTCCGGCAAGGATGTCCCAGGCAGACACAATATTTTTATGTCCGCTGTTCATAATCCACTCCGGCATAATAGGTTGTGCCCCAGTCGCCACAATGATTTCATCCGGATGAAGTTCCTGAACAGATTCTGCCGTGACTTCCGTATTCAGGCGCACCTCCACGCCACATCTCTCCACCTCGTCAATCAACCATTTCAAGCCACAAGACAATTCTTGCTTTACCGGTGGAAGATTCGCCAAAATAAATTGTCCGCCAAGCTTTGATGCCTTTTCAAGCAATATGACTTTATGGCCACGTTTTGCAGCAGTGGCAGCCGCTTCCAGCCCCGCCGGACCACCGCCTATGACGGCAACCGTCTTTTTCTTTTCTGCCTGCCCAATTTTCTTCAACGTGTAATCGGCAATTCCTGGATTCATGCTACATTGCATGGTAATTCCCAGTGCTGATGTTGCAAGACAATGCAAGCACCCAATACATGGGCGAACCTCCTCGAATCTGCCATCCAAAGACTTCCCCGTCCATTCCGGATCACTGATGTGCGCCCTGCCAACGTATACAAAATCCATGTGTCCTTGTTCAATCATCAAGTCTGCCACCCATGGTTCCTTAATTCTTCCGACTACTCCGAACGGCATTTTAACGGCCTTTCGTATAACATCGGAATAAGGCGTATTCAATGCCCTCGGCTTGCCGGTCGGGGGCAACAAGGTGCCCACGTCATACAACGTGCCGTTGGAGAAATGAATATAATCCACACCCACATTTTCAAGCTGACGGATAATAAAGATATTGTCATTTGCCGTCGTACCGCCCTCCTCGCAATCATCCGCCGAAAGACGCACGCTGATTGGAAAGTCTTCCCTGACGGCACCGCGCACCGCTTTGCAAACTTCCACGAGGAACTTAGAACGTCCCATAATCGTCCCGCCATACTCATCCGCACGATGATTGACAACCGACGACAAGAAAGAGCCAATCAACGCATGCCCATGTGCAGCATGAATTTCAATCGCATCACAGCCAGCCTCTTGTGCACGGAGTGCGGCATCGACATATTTCTGAATATAACGTGCAATATCTTCCTTCGTCATCTCAATCGGTGTCTCCAAAGGATTCCACACGTGCGCGATCGGGGTACAAGATAGCGGCATCCGCCCTTCATTAATCTGCGAATTGGCAAACGGGCCTCCCTGAATCAACTGTACGGAGAGCTTCGTTCCATACTTATGTAAGGCATCCGCCAATTTCTTAAATCCTGAAATCTGTGAATCATCATAGATTCCAAGAATCGTGGCATCATACAAGTGCTCTCCGTCAATCTCTGCGGCCTCGGTGGTAATCAGCCCTATTCCACCTTTTGCCATATCCTCATAATACTGGATAATGTCCTCGCTCATGGAATGGTCGGCCTTAATGTAGTTTGTCTTCATCGGAGGAAGAAAAACTCTGTTTTTGACCGTCATACCACGAAAAGTAATCGGTCTTTCAAGATTTGGATAAAGTGACATAATTGCAACTCCTTTCTTTACTTAAGTAACGTTTTATTTTACTCTGGTTACATTATAACGTGTCAATTCCACCTTGTCAACAAATCAATAAATTTTTGTCTAACTTTTTATCCATGGAATGTGATATAATGTCGTTAAACAATTCAGTTACTTGCAAAGGAGATTATGCATGGAGACAAAAAAACAGATTATTAATACTGCTTATGAGATGTTTCAAGAAAACGGTTATGACAATGTCACAGTAAATGACATCTGTCAAAAATGTAATATCACAAAGCCAACCTTTTACAGATATATAGAATCAAAAGACCAGTTATTGGCCTATTTTTACGAAAATATTGCCACTGAAATCGCGGAACAATTCATGAAGATGTTGGCCGCGGACAATTATTGGGAACAATTCTGCATGGGTTTTGACATCATATTGCAACACTCACGCCGGTTTGGAGCAGATTTATACTCCCATCTTTTTATCAGCAACCTCAAAGAAAACAAGGGCACCTTTGATTTTAACAACACCCTGACGCAGACCATGACTTCCGTGCTGTCAAAGGCCCAGCAGCATGGCCAGGTACGAAACATGAATGATGCGGGCGCACTCTATATGGCGTGCGCGAACATGTGCTTCGGCTATGGTATTTTGTGGTGTCTTAACAAAGGGCAAAACGACTTGCTTGCTGATTTTCGTGTTGCATTGGAAAACGTATGTGACGTGGACGAGACCTATCGAATGGAACACTCGAAACACGAGCTTCCATCATGATATCATATTTGGATGCGGCCTGACGATTTCATATAGAATCGCCAGGCCAGAATCGCTGGACACGATTAGTATACTAGCACATTCATTGAACAAAAGCGTCTATCTATTTGCAATATTGAATCATGCTGAATTTCACCCCTATCTATACATTTTTCGATATGCCGCCGGCGTCATTCGAAACATCGCCAAAAATCGCTTATAGAACCCTGCGACACTGTCATATCCCACCGTTCTCGCCACTTCCTCCACGGAAATGTCCGTCCCATTTAGAAGCGTCGCCGCCTCCTCCATGCGAACCTTCCACAAAATATCCGAAAACGTCCCCCCGCCGGACGCTTCCGCAATCTTACGGCGCAACTGTCGACTGCTGTATCCCGTCAGACGTGCCAATTCCTCCAGACTTGCATCCTTCATGTGACTTCGTACATAGGCGAACACCTTTTGTAAAATACTGTCTGCCGCCTGCTCCATGCCATCCCGCTTAAGGCCAATCAGCAACAACGCAAGCAGGCTTCGAATGACCGCCTCCTGACACTCACCACCCCAGTAGGTCTCATGTATCAGCGAAT
>CATLEQ010000084.1 GCA_949915905.1 uncultured Lachnospiraceae bacterium
CTTGCGGCGTATTACGTCCCGTCTCGGCATCCACCTTCTGCAATCGTATCCGCAATTCTTGCGGAACCTCCAAGGACTGTACCGTGGCCGTCCTCCCGCTCTCCACCGTCACCGGATGGATATTTGGATCCAGCGTGTACCCTTTCGGGGCTATCGTCTCCTTTACATAATAGGTTCCCACGTCAAGCTCGACTTCATTGGTGTCCCCGTTTTCATCCGTCGTAAGTGCCGCCAACTGCGCCGTCTGATTTCTGGCATCCGCTTCCGTACGATAAACGCCATAGACCGAGCCTGCCAGAGAATAGCTGCCACTTGCCCTTACAACCTCCCTGCCTGCCGACACCTTTTTCAACTTTACCTTTCCTGCGGACTCGCCGGTCTTGACAATCGTCACCGCGTAGGGACCTGCGCTCTCTTTCGGGAAGATACTCGTAATCTGGTTCCACGGCGAGGAATCGTCCGGCTGCCATGTCTGATAATTGAAATGTGTTTCCGAGGAATGCCAAACCAACTGGTCTGACACTCCGCTGACGTACTGCGCATAATTGTTGGCTGCCGCTTCCGAATACTGTGCAAAGCCGTCTCCGCAGTACAGCAATACGTGATTATGCGCGCTGTTTCCCCAGCTTAGGCCCGACGCGGCATGACCATACATGCCTTCCGTGAAAAATAACCTCTGTGCCGTATCCGCATTAGGAAACTTGCCATTGTTGCCGCCTGCACCGGAAACCAGCGGATTTTTCAAATCCCACGTCCAAATGATGTCTCCCACGTCCCAATAATCATCGGCCACAAGCACCTTCACCATGTCGTCCCAACTATCGGAGATATAGGTCTTGTACTCCACATGCGAACCGGCAAGAAAAGACACCCAGCCTGATTCTCCCGGTACGACCGGATTTGTCCCTGAATTGTCCACATTTGCCCCGGCCGCCTGCAGGGCGGCGGTATTGTTTGTAAAACTCGTGTTTTTCCCGTCGCTTTCCCCGGTCACCCGTGCCCCGGACTTCATCAGCATGTGCCATACAAAACCAGTACAGTTAAGTCCGGCCTGTCCCGGCCTTACGTCACGCCCGTTATAGCTTGGGTCACCATTCGGATTTCGATTGTCACCGCCGTCATAAGCCGTCCCGAGATAATATCCCGTGCTCGCTTGTTCGTGCATCCATTCCACCAGGCGCGACTTTTCAAAGCCAAACACGCCGGACAGCGTGTCCCCATCCTCATTGTACGTTCTCGCATATACCGTGCCGGACAGCCCTAAACTTCCTGCGTCCCAGCCTCTCGCCCGTCCGATCGTCCTGCGCATCATATTTCCCAGAACAGTTTTCTCCTCGGGCTCATATACCTCCAATTTCCCCGGCGTTCCGTTAAATCCTATGTCCTCGCCCGGATCGATACAATCCGTCTCCTGCACCGTCACGTCCTGCTCATCTGCCTCCTCCTGCACCGGCAACGTCTCCTTCGCATCCGTCTTTGCCAGGGCGCAGACGGGCCACGAAAGAATCATCGCTCCGATTACCGATGCAAGAATCCCTCTTTTGATTCTTGAATAGCGTTTCATCTTCTTTCTCCTTTTCATCGGTAATTTTCACTTAACAGTTGACATATTTTTGCAGAATCAGCTTTTTCGCATCCCGCTCGTAAAAATAGGCGTGATTGCTCAAGACTTCCTCGTCGGCCACCTGCGTCGCGTTGATTTCCGTCACCATCTCGTCCATCTCTTTTTGTTCCATGCTATAAGATTCCGGCACGATAATGACCTCGTGGACACTGCTGGGAAGCACGCAAAAGTCTTCTCCGACAATCCTTCCCACCATCTCCAATACATGCGGATATACGATGCAAGCCGCTCCAAAGCTGCGCAATTGGTTCGAGAGCACGTACATAAAATCCTCTCCGTCCTCCTCTTCTTTTGTCCCGCCCCGCAACAAGGCCGCCCCATCGGTCAAAAGATTTTGCCGTTGCCCACGCATGGAAGGACAAAGCAGTTCGTCCATCGTCTGGCGCATCGTAAACATCTCGGCCGGGAGCAGTCTGGCCGCATTTTGCTCCGCCGCGTTTCTTACATCCTCCTCCTTTACGTTCCACATTTTTAAATGTTCCTTTCGAATTAACATCGTCGCCGTCCCTTTTAAGTTGACGTCGAGCAAAACATAATATACGATGCTCAAATCCAGAAACGGCCTGCTGGGAACATCCTTAAGCAATGTTTCATTCTGCCTTGTATTGATCAATTTAAAAACAATCCGGTCGCGAATCTGCGCAAAACTCTCCAAATCATTGGCGTTACCCGGCATCTGCTTCTTCGCGTCCTGCCAAAACCGCATGATGTCCTTTATGATGTCGTCTATCTTTTCCCCTTTTTGATAGCGCACATAAAACTCTTCCAAATATATCGTCGGTGATATATTTCTGCCCTTTGTTTCCATCATGATTCCCATTCGCTCGGTTCCGTTATTCCGAAGCGACCGATACAGATTCGCCTTCATCCCTCCTTCCATCTTGTCGTTCATTTTCTTTTCAACCGCGCATACAAACTCTTGATAATTCATATTACTCCTTTCATTTCGCGCGTCCACCTTGAAATTAAAATGAGAAAACCGGCACCGAATCGTGCCCACTGATAAAACAGCTTTTTTATAAAATGAATTTGAAAAATATTATGTGAATAGATTATAAACATAGGAGCTGCAAAAATGCAACCCCTATTTTCTTATTTGTCAATCTTTGTATAGTTTGTACATTTTTTCCCCTGATATTGCTCCCACACAGCGGGCCAAGCACCCTCAAACGTGCTGATTTACTGGATTTTTGCTCCTGTCACTTTTTCATAATACCGAGCGATGGCAGCATGGTCTTCCTGCCCATGCCCCTCATGATGGAGGTTTTGCAAAATCTCCATCACGGATGCCGTTAACGGCAGGTACGCCCCCACCTCGTGTCCCGTCTGCAATGCGTTGTTCAAGTCCTTGATATGCAAATCCACCTTGAAGCCCGGCTTAAAATTCTGCTCCAAAATCATGGGGATTTTCGCGTTCATCACGGTAGAACCCGCCAGCCCGCCTTTGATGGCGTCAAACACCTTTTGCGGATCCACCCCGGCCTTGGTGCTGAGTGAAAATGCCTCCGAAACCGCCGCGATATTTAGTGCCACGATGACCTGGTTTGCCAGCTTGGTCGTGTTTCCCGCGCCAATTTTCCCGCAATAAACCGCGCTGCCGCCCATGCACATCAAAATATCATAGACTTCGTCGAATACCGCCTTGTCACCGCCCACCATGATAGAGATCGTGCCGTCAATTGCTTTCGGCTCGCCGCCGGACACCGGCGCGTCAATCATCTTCACTCCTTTTTCCAGACAAGCCTTGCATATCTCCTGGCTTGCCCCGGGCGCGATGGAACTCATGTCAATCAGTATGTCCCCCTCCTTCGCCCCCGCCAGAATTCCGTCCTCCCCGCAGACCACCGTTTTTACATGCGGGGAATTCGGCAGCATGGTGATGACCAGCCTGCACCTTTTTGCCACGTCCGCACTAGACTTGGCGGCAGCCGCTCCCGCGGCGACCACGTCGTCCACGTTTTTCTTCACTACGTCATAGGCCACGACCTCGTGGCCGGCCTTCAACAGATTTTTCGCCATGGGCTTTCCCATGATTCCCAGCCCGATAAACCCAATCTTCATTTTTCCATTCTCCTTTCCAATTACCGCGACACGGAATTATCCCGCCGCGTCATCCTCACGCGTTTCCTTGGTCCTATTCATCCCTTCATTTCGCATATCCGGCCGCCGCCAACGCCTGCCGCATCTTCTCCAAGACCGCCCCCTTGGTCGGCAAATTCGGGGTATACGGATTTCCCATGTCCAGTCCCACGATATTGGCCATATCCTTCGTACCGACCGGGAAACTCGCCTTGTCCATCAAAAGCCGGATGGGATTTAAGGCGTATTGCGCCTCTCTGGCTCCCTCAATGTCCCCGCCTATGTATTTGTCATAGATGGAAACCACCATCTTTGGCACAAAATTGGCCGTCGTCGCGACACACCCCGCCGCCCCATGCACCAAAGCGCCATAAATCAGTGTGTCCTTCCCTCCAAACACATTGAATCCCAGGTGCCTCGTCCTGCGGATGAATTCTTCCGTCTGCGTCATGTCGCCGGAAGAGTCCTTCATTCCCACGACGTTGTCCAATTCCTCGGCCAGGCGCACCACGAGGTCGGCACTCATCGTGTAGCCGGTACGTCCCGGATTGTTATAAAGCAGCATCGGCGTGTCTGGTACCGCCTCCGCAATCGTCTTGAAATGGAAATAAAGTTCCTCCTCCGTCGGCTTCAAGAACATGGGCTGCAGTACGGAGATGCCAAACGCGCCGCACCTCTCGGCCGCTTTGGCCAGGCGCACCGCCTTCTTCGTATTGATTGCGCCGATTCCCATAAAGACCGGCACCCTCCCGGCGGCCTGGCTAATCATGATTTCCAGCGCACGCAACATTTCGTCCTCTTCCACCATGTAAAATTCCCCATTGCTGCCAAACGCCAGAATCCCCAGCACGCCACCGTCAATCACAAAATCCACCTGCTCGCGCAACTTGGCCTCGTCAATTTTTTCTTCCTTGTCAACCGGAGTCAGAATCGGGACGATGATTCCCTTCATCTGCTCCAGACATTTCTTATCTAGCATTCCAAAAACCTCCATCATATCCTATTTTTCTTTCAAAGCCCATATTACACCATGGTTTCCATTCTACGTATAGAAAATCTGCCGAAACACAATCTCTCCGTCCTTCATCGTCAACAATGGCACAAATAACTGGTTCCCTCTGCAAGAACCGCCGTGCATGTCATGAAAGACCTGGCCGGTCGGCCGAATATCCATCACGCAGATATCTGCAGGTTTCCCCACGTCAAGCGTCCCCGCCTCGTCCAAAATCCCTAAGTATCTGGCCGGATTATAGGTAACCCGTTTCAGGATTTCCAAAGTGTCCCATCCCGCGCAGGAACAAACCGCCATCGCATGGAGCAAGGAAAAGCCCGGACTTAAAAACTGACTGAAACGAATCACGTCCGAACTGATGATGTCCGGGTAAAACTCCTCCTCGCGCGCCCACCGCAAAGTATCAAACGACCAGTGCGGCCTTCCGTTCGAACAATCCATCAACACGCCCCGCGCCCTGGCTTCGCGAACACATTGCCTGATATGCCCCTCCTCATCAAACACCGTTTCCCCGGCAGGCTGAAATACATGGACGAACAAGTCTCCTGCCCGAAGCCTCGATAGGATTCCAGAAACGCCTACATTTTTGGGCAGGTCATGGACGTGTACCACGACCTTGCAAAAATAACCCTTCCGCTCTATCTGGTCGGCAATTTCCACGGCCCGCTCAAGCGGCGCGTACCCAAAATCTCCCAGCGTCTCCCTGCACATCCTGATTTTGATTCCCCGCAGGATGTTTGGATATTTCTCAAACGACTCCATAATTTTATCCCCGGCAAAATCTGCCGGATCATGGTTCTCCTGATGAATACAGCCGCACATCATCCCGTAGGGAGCCGCGTGTAGATAGGCCTTGACATTTGCCGTACCGCGCACGATATTCGTCTGATAAAAGCCATCAAAATTCGACCATCCGGCCGTCCCCGCGTCAAACGCGGTCGTGATGCCACTGGGAATACAAAGCAAGTCCGCATTCGCCCCCATCGCGTTATTCATGTAATTCAAATGCGTATGCTCGTCAATCAGTCCCGGCAACACATATTTCTGCGAAGCGTCGATGACAAACGCCTGGCTTTCCCCGCTCTCCAAAATCTCCTCCGCCACCGAAACGATTTTTCCCTTTTTGACGAGCACGTCCTTTTTTGACACTGCCATGGATTCAAAATCCACGACCCATCCATTCTTAAATAAAAAATCATATTGCATATTCTTCGCCTCCGCAACCTACTTACCAAACTTATCACTTCATCATGGACGGAAGCCATGTGGAGATTGCCGGTACAAAAGAAGTCAATAGCACACATGCGTACAGAACCCCGACAAACGGCAAGGAATTCTTGCTCAATGACACGACATCCTGATCCGTCACGGCGGTCGCCGAGAACAAACAGTTGCCAAACGGCGGTGTCGCCTGCCCCACCGACAGATTGAACACGACGATGCAGCCAAGTTGGATGGGATCGATTCCCAGACTCATCGCCACCGGGAAAATGAGCGGTGCCACAATCAAGATAATCGCTCCGGTATCCATAATCATTCCCAAGAAAAGCAGCAATACATTCAAACACAGCAGGAAGGAAATCTTAGAGGTAAATATCGCCGTGAGCGCCGTGGTAATCATGGTCGGAATATTATTCCTTGTCAGCACCCAGCCCAGAATTCCCGATGCCATGATTAAAAGCATCACGTTCGCCGTCCCCTTGACACTGTCCACCACGATGGAAAACAATTTTTCCAGCTTTAATTCCCGATAGACGAAGCATGACACGATCAGGCCGTAAACTACGGCGATGACCGCGGACTCCGTCGGCGTGAAAACGCCCGCATAAATGCCGCCCAATATGATGATCGGCATAAATACCGCCAACAAGGAATCCTTAAACGCCACAATGATTTCCTTAAACGTCGCCCGCCCCTCTTTTGGCAGATTGTGCCTTTTGGCGTAAATGTAGGCGTAAAGGCTCATGGCCACGCCCGCCAGGATGCCCGGCATGACGCCGGAAAGCAACAGCTTCGCCACCGAAGTGTTGACCGTCGTCCCATAAATCACAAAGGGAATGCTCGGCGGAATGACGATGCCGAGCGTCCCGCCCACCACGGGCAGTGCCGCCGCGTATCCCTTCGGGTATCCGGCCTTTACAAGCTCCGGGTAGAGCATGGCACCGATTGCCGCCGTCGTCGCGATGGACGAGCCGGTCAAGGCCGCAAAAAACATGCACACCACGATGACCACGATGGATAAGCCGCCGGAGATATTGCCAAACAAGGTTTTCGCCAAACGTATCAGTCTTTCCGAAATTCCCCCGTGCTGCATGATGGCTCCCGCCAGCATGAAGAAAAATATTGCCAAAAAGGTATATTTCTCCGTTCCCGCCTGCATTTTCTGGGCGAAAAACAATATCGGAACGTCACCGCCCAACATGCAGGACGCGATGCACGCCAGGGAGATGGACCACACGATTGGCACGCCCATCAAAAGCGTGACGAGAAACACGAGGATTAATACCGCGATTTGTAAATTCATGCCTTTACTCCCCCTTCCTCCCCTTCGAAGGCCCCTCCTGCCTTCAAACGGCTGATTCGTTTCAAAAGCTGGATGACTTTCTCAAACAGCATAATCACGAAGCCCGCCAATACGATGACATACACATACTTATAATCCAGTTGAATCGAGGATATCACTTTCTTAAACGTGCTGGCCTGCAGGATTAACAGCCACGTGCTGACCACGAAGAAAGAAATCGTAAAGATGCTGACGATGTCCCCAACTAAATCAAATATCAACTGTTTCTTCTCGTCCTTGAAACGAATCAGCGTGACCTTCACCTCCGCGTTGTCCTTAATCGCGATATTGCCGCCCAGCATGATAATGATGCAGAAAATCAGCAGGCTGACCTGGTCGGACCACGGGATGCTGAATTTGAACACATAGCGTCCAAACACCTGCGCCGTGTCAATCACCACGACGAACGCCACCACGATGATAAAAACAATCTTCTGTATCTTAAAAATAATCGCGTTGGTTTTATCCAGAGTAGAAATCAATTTTTCCATAAGTACTCCTTCTTTTCTTATCTTTCCGTATCATGGCATCGGTGGGCATCCAGCCCATTGCCGCAGGCAATTCTAAATGGCTGGATGCCGTTACTATCAAGGCCGTAGGCCGTGAATAGCAACAATTATTTTGTGCTATAGCTTCTCACCTTCTCCACGTAATCCGCCAATTCAGGATACTCGTCATATACACCCTTCGTCTTCTCCCTCAGTTCTTCCTTGTCCAGCTCGATATATTCCATGCCGCATTCTTCCGTCAGCTTCTTCAAGTTCGTCTCGGTTTCCTTCTTGTAATCCTCGCGATACGACTTCGTCGCGACTTCCGCGCTCTCCTGCACCCATTCCTTCTGCTCGTCACTTAACTTGCTCCATGTGGACGGCGAAATCATCATGACGGTAATGGCATAAGCGTGTTCGGTATTGTACAAATAATGCTGCACCTCGTACACGTTATTGTTATAAATCATGTTAATCGGGTTTTCCTGCGCGTCACACACGCCCTGCTGCAGGGCGGTAAACAATTCATTCCAATCGATGGTCACCGGATTCGCCCCCAGCATCAAAAACATTTTCTGGTGAATTTCATTTGTCATCGTTCTGACCGTCAGACCATTAATATCGTCAACCGACTCAATCTTCTTGTCCTCCGTCGTCGTCAAATTTCGAAATCCCATCGGCCACCACGACAACACCCTGATATTGTTTCCTTCCAACGTGGCCGCAAGATCCGTTCCCACGTCCCCGTCCAGGGCCGCGTACGCATGCTCGTCATCATCAATCAAAAACGGCATGTCGAATACGCCGACTTCCGGACAAAAGCTTGTCACGTACGAGGTATTGGAAAATGCCATGTCCACGCTTCCCATCTGGATGCCCTCGATGACTTCCGTCAAACTGCCAAGCTGGTTGGCCGGATAGACGTCTACCTTGATGGTTCCGCCGGAACGCTCCTCCAGATCCTTCGCAAATGCCTTGACGCCCCTGTCAAGCACGCTCCCTTCCGGATCCGGATGCGAAAACTTTATCGTGACCACGTCCGAACCTGACGTGTCTTTTTGTTCCTCTTGTTTCCCTTGTTCTTCTTGATTTTTGTCATCCTTCGTGTCATCACCATTTCCCCCGCAGCCCGCCAACATGGAAACTGCCAATACCAAACCCAATAAAATCGCCATCATTCGTTTTTTCATTTTATTTATCCTTTCTCTACTATGAGCACTTAGTGACCGTTCTTTGGTCTCTATAATCTGTTTACCGGCCAAGTCGGCCTTTCACCTCGCAGCACTTCGTCTATCCCTTGTGCCGCATGCAACCCCATCCTATCCATCGCCTCAAACGTCAGCGCGGCGTTATGCGGACTGACCACCACCTGCCCCAACGTAAACAACGGGTTTTCTTTGTCCGGTGGCTCTTTTTCAAATACATCCAGCCCCGCCCCCGCAATCACGCGGCTCTTGAGTGCTTCGTACAAGTCTTTCTCATCAACCACGCCTCCCCTGGCGCAGTTTAAAAGTATCGCCGTCTTTTTCATTTTCTTAAGACGCGCCGCGTCTATAAACCCTGCCGTCTCTTTCGTCGCCGGTATGTGAAGCGAAAGAAAGTCCGACTTCGCAATCACCGCGTCCACGTCTTGTTCCATATGAACATATTCGGGCACTTGTTCCGGCTTCAGATACGCGTCATAACCGATGACGTTCATTTCCAGGCCAAAATGCGCCTTTTTTGCCACCAGCCTGCCAATGTGCCCGCAACCAATCAGCCCCAGCGTCTTTCCCTGCACCTCGGTTCCTTGAAGCCGGTTCCTCGAATCATAATTACCCGCCCGTGCCTGACCATCCTGTACCACGATGTTTTTCGCACAAGCAAGCAATAACGCAATCGTGTGCTCCGCGACGGAAACCGAATTGGCCACCGGGGCGTTGCATACCCAGATTCCCAACTCCGTGGCCGCCTGACAGTCAATGTTGTCCACGCCCGCGCCATATCTCGCTATGACTTTCAATTTTTTTCCTTTTTCCAGCACTTCCCTGGGATACTCCGCGGTTCTGGCCAGAATCGCGTCATAACCTTCTATCACGCTGCCAATGGCCTCTGCCGAGGAATCCGTAAGCACCGTGATTTCATAGCCTTTCGAAATCAGCCATTCTTTTCCTACCGCCGTAATGTCCTGCGGGATTAATACTTTGAATCCCATCTTTTTCCTCCTCCTTTCTATTTTCTTCTACTTTTTCTTCTTTCTTCCTTGTTTTCCATTTTCTGGTATCTGATATATCAGATTGCAGTAAAAAACATTGGGCCAAGACAACCTTTGACCCCTATCCTCCTTCCTCACGCAATTACTTTGCCAAGTCCATCCCTTACGTGTGCCACCATGAGTTTTTCCGCCTTCTCCGCCTCGTGTTTCACGATAGAATTCAAAATCTCCTCATGTTCTTCATGACGAACAGATACCCCTTTATTATCCAAACGGTTTATCGCCTTCCTGAGTGAATTGTCAATCGACCGCAGATTTCCCCCGATTGTAATAATAATCTCATTGTGGGAGGCCTTTCGCAACGCGGCATGGAATTCATCGTTAATCTTACTTATTTTTTCCGAATCCTCCCCATTCTCAATCGCCACCCGCGACAATTCCAAAAAGTGCTTCATGCTTGCAAGCTCCTCCTCTGTCGCCGACTGGGACGCGAAATAAGCCGCCACCCCCTCGACCGCGCTGCGGATATAGGATACTTGGAGCAGGCTGTTCCTGGAATTCGACGAAACATAGGATCCCTTTCTGGGAACACTGTAAATCAAGCCTTCTGACTGCAACGTCCGAAACGCCTCCTTCACCGGCGTGGTGCTCACGTTAAGCATGGCACTAATCTGGCGTTCGCTAATCTTCTGATCGCTCATTAATTGGCCGTCGATAATCATCCCCCTGATAATGTCCGTAATCTGCTCCCGAATCAGGGCGACCTCCTCAATCTCTATCTTTCTCTCCATCATAATTTTAGAACCTTCCTCTTTTACTCTCGGCATTCTTGAGATATCTGATATATCAGATATTACTCCTTGATATATGAAATGTCAAGCAACTTATCTATTTATTTTCCTTTTTGTATATTTTGCACAAATTTCATTCCTTAGATATGTAAAATGAATTCACCTCACTAGAAGAAATGCATACCATAAGGAAAGGGTCGCCCGCAAGCAACCCTCTCTAGCTTTTTGCATATACACTTTGTCCAAAGTCCAAACGTCCGTCACACCCTCGACAGATATTCTCCCGTCCGGGTGTCAATCTTCAAGACGTCGCCCATCTCCACGAACAACGGAACCATGACGACCGCCCCCGTCTCCACCGTGGCCGGCTTGGTCGCGCCCTGCGCGGTGTCTCCCTTGAATCCAGGCTCCGTATCAGTAATCGCCAGTTCCACGAACAACGGCGGCTCCACGGAAAACACGTTGCCCTTATGGGAGCAAATCTTTACAATCTCGTTTTCCTTGACAAACTTCAACGCGTCGCCAACCACGTCCGAATTCAGCGCAATCTGGTCATACGTCTCCACGTCCATGAAGTTATAAAGGTCACCGTCCTGATACAGATACTGCATGTCCTTTCTGTCAATATGTGCATTCTCAAACTTCTCGGTCGGACGGAAGGTCTTCTCCACCACGCCGCCGCTGATGATGTTCTTTAACTTGGTTCTAACGAACGCCGCGCCTTTTCCCGGCTTTACATGCTGAAACTCCAGAATCTGATAAATATTTCCCTCAATCTCCACGGTAATGCCATTCTTAAAATCTCCTGCTGAAACCATTTGTAATCCTCCTTCAAATTAATGCCGCTTTTTAATTCCTAATGGACGGCATGTAACTATACATTTCAACTGCATTCCATTTTATAATACATTTCAGCATTTTTCAACCCTTTTTTGACGCTTGATGCAATTCGCTTGATGCAATTATTCCTATTAAAGAAAAACTCAGTCCGTGCCTCTCTTTATTTTTGAATTATATTTCTCACATTCTGATTCTAATTTGGGAAAATTCAGGACACCTAAAAGCCTCCCATTTATTTCAATCTTCGAAAAATCCATGGAGTTCTTCATTTTTTTATGTTTTTCTTTTGGTGACGAAAGTGGTATACAATATTTATGAATACCACAAATAATAACAATTCCAACAAAAACCCTATTATCTTTTCCCGTCTGCGGTGAAACAGAAAGCACTTTATCATCTATATTATGTAAATTACGGATATATTTCATATTCACCTTATATAATTTAAGAGTGCTCTCGGAAACTCAAAGCCCTTGAATTTCCTCACTCTTCTCTTAAATAAAATTGCCTTTTCACCCCTGCATTTCCGTAACATTTCCTCAAAATTTATACATTTTTTATACGAAAAACACTT
>CATLEQ010000085.1 GCA_949915905.1 uncultured Lachnospiraceae bacterium
GACGGACGTGATGAAGGCGGAAAGCCCGGTCAGAATCAGAAGGGGCTTGTCACGTTTGACCGGAAAATGAAAAAAGATGCGTTTTATATTTATAAGGCATATTTGTCTAAGGAGCCGTTTGTTCATCTTTGCGGCAGCAGGTATGTGGACAGAAACGAGGCGGAGACGGAGATTAAAGTATATTCCAATCAGCCGGCCGTGACCTTGTATGTGGATGGAAAAGAGGTGAAAACGCTGGAAGCGGAGAAAGTGTTCCGGTTTACGGTTGCGATAAGTGGCGAACACGTGATTGAAGCGAAAGCGGGTGTATGCAGCGATTCCATGACTATTCGCAAGGTGGATCAGGCTAATCCTGATTACCGGAAAGCGGGTGGTGAAGTGGTGAACTGGTTTGACCGGGATGATGAAATTATCCGGGAGGGTTACTTCTCCATCAAGGATAGTATGGGGGATGTGAAAGCAAATGCGCAGGCAATGGCGGTATTGGATGAATTGATCGCTCCGATTCAGGCAAAAGCGGTGGAAAAATACGGCGATGTGGCGAAAAACATACAAATCCCGGAAGAAATGCAGAAAATGATGGATCGGATGAGTGTGGAAAATTCGTTAAAACAGATGGCGGATATGATTACGCCGGAGTTGATTCATAAACTGAACAGTCGATTGAACCAGATTGCGAAAGAGTGACAAAAATAGAAACGATTAAGTTGAGCATTCATTTTAAGAGAAAAAGGACAAGTCATAGTAGAGCGGCTTGTCCTTTTTGAATATTCAAAGAGGTGTAAAGTAAAAATGGAAAGCGGTTGAAAAAGTGAAATAATTTGATATAATATTACGGAAAGCATTTGGATTTATCGCGAAAGAGTTGATGGCCCGCGGTACATATGTGGCGGTAACAGTGATTGTGACCGGCGTGGTGATGGTTTGGATGCGCGTAAGGAGGAAACACGTTCATGGGCAGAACTAAGGTCGATTTTGTAGAACAGCTTACGGCACAGATGTCAGCGTTTGGAGTGGCAGTCCATAAATGCAATCTTTTGGATTCAAAAGATTTTAAACCGGACGGTGGACTATATGCACAGTTGTGTGACGGATTTGATTACGAAAAAGGAATGCAGCTCACACGGAAGTATTATAAAGAAAAAACGGTTTATGTTTATCAGGATGATTTCGAATGCAGGTATTTTGGCTTTTTGCTGCCACGGGATGAAAATGCAGACTCTGCCGATATAGGGGAGTGGATGGTGACTGTGGGACCATATTTGCCCGAAATATGGGAAGGGTTGCTGGAACGGATGACAGAGAAATATCATCTTACTATCTTGCAGGAGAGCATGCTGAAAGAATATTATAGCAAAATCCCTATTGTACGGTCAGCGGAAGCATTGGAAAATCTTGTGTTTCTTCAGGCAAATTATATCTATGGGGAGAATGAAAAACTGGAAATCTGCCGGATTGGCGATCTTTATGGAAAACGTATCAAGCCGAATGAGGTGTGGAAAGAACAGAAAGAAATTCTTTCCGGCGAGGTGATTGAAATGCGCTACCGGCAGGAAGAGGAACTGATGGCGGCCATCGCCGCGGGGGATACGGAGCGGGCATATGCGGCATATAAAGCTTTTTCTGGGTTTCATATGGAGTGGCGCGATAAGAACAACAGCCTGCGGAGCGCAAAAAATATGATGCTGGTGTTCAATACGTTGTTTCGCAAGGCCGTGCAGAGTGCGGCAGTTCATCCGGTTCACATTGATAAGATTTCAGAGTTATATGCAAGAAAAATTGAGGGAGTTGTTTTCGGAAATGAGTTGTTGGATATTTCCTATGAAATGATCCGTAAGTATTGTATGCTGGTGCACAACCATTCTCTGAAAGGATATTCCGAGGTGGTGTGTGATGCGCTGAATTATATAGACTGTCATTTGAGTGAGTCCATTAGCCTGAAGAAAATGGCGGAACACGTTAAAGTGAACAGCAGTTATCTGTCAGTACGATTTAAAAAAGAAGTCGGACAATCCGTGATTGATTATGTCAACCAGAAAAAGGTGGAGAGCTCGCTGCTTTACCTGGCTACGACCGATATGTCAATGGCGGAAGTGGCGGAACGGGTGGGGATTGACGATGCGAACTATTTTTCCAAATTGTTCAAAAAATATCGGGGAATGACGCCCAGACAATATCATATGTTAATGTATAGTAAAAGCTAGAAAATGTTCTAAATTGAATAGAATTTCTTCTATTAGTGTTTAGGGAAAATTCTTTATACTATGTATAAAGGAAAATTCCTTAAACACTGATTTTTTTTGCACGGAAACAGCATGGAGGCGGTTTTGACACCGGAGTGCCTTGACAGTTTTTGTCGTGCGGGAAAAATCCGATAAAATGAATCCGGGAGGGAATAGAATGAGTGAAAAGAAACCAAGTATTTTGAATTCCGGCGCGCGTGACAATGTGCAGTACCGTACTGCCAGCAAGATGGCGATGGTGTTTAGCTGCGCTGTGAACGGTTCGGGTATGTGTTTTTATCTGCTGATGATGTATGCAAGCTATATCGCCAACGCCGGATACGGCATCGCATTGACAACGGCGGGAATCATCATTACCGGAACGAGAATTTTTGACGGGGTGACAGACCCAATCGTGGCGGTCATTTTCGACCGTATGAAGACGGGAAAACATGGGAAAATCAGACTGTTTATGCTGACGGGATGGGCGGTCATGGCTGTGGCGGATATTTGCATGTTCAACTTGTTGTCTGAAAAATTTACCGGTATTTTAGGAGTTGTTGTATTTATTTTGCTTTATATGGTACATATCATCGGGTATACGATTCTGGGTATGAGCAGTAGCGTTATCGCCATAGTCATTACAAACGACCCAGTCCAGCGTCCTTTCCTGAATCTGGCGGGAACGATTTATTCTTATTGTATTCCGATAGTGGTAAATACGATTCTTTCTTTTGCAATCCTGCCACGTTACGGCAATCAGTACAATGCGGCATGTCTGCGGGAAGCTTGTTTCTGGTATTTGGGATTTGCGTTGATTCTCATTCTCCTTACCTGGGTCGCTATAGCTAAGGTAGACAATCCTGAGGTGTTGGGCGCCATTAGCGTCGGTGGTGATGGCAAGGAAGACAATAAAGTGGGTTGGAAAGAAATATGGGCGCTGCTGAAAAGCAACAAGCCGTTCCGTATGTGGGTGATTACCGGTGCTTCCGATAAAATTGCGCAGTCGACGGGCGGACAGACAATTGTTGTTACGATGCTGAACGGAATATTGATAGGTTCTTATCAGGCGACGACCATGATGAGTAATGTCAGCATGATTGTGTCTATCGGTTTTGCCTTTATCGGCGGAGTATACATTGCAAAATTTGGTTCTAAGCATGCAACAACGGTATGGTCTGCTATTTGTATTATCGTGTCAGCGATTACGGTTGCGTTCTGCGTTGTATTGGGACCAGACGGCATGAAAGCCATCGGTGTGATGGGTCCGGCGATGATTATCTACGTGATACTGACAATCCTGAAAACCGGCGGTTCAATGATCCTTGGCGCGGCGGCCGGTACAATGAAGGCGGATGTTACAGATTATGAGCTGGAGCGGTCGGGCAACTTCCTTCCGGGAACGGTGGGAGCGGCATATTCCTTTATCGACAAGATTGTATCTTCTTTATCGTCCACTATTGCAGCGTTCTGCGTCGCGTTCATCGGTTATAGAAATGTAGCGCCGCAGATGGGAGATGAATCTACATGGCCGGTTCTGTTCATGACGATGTTTTTGGCGTTTGGCCTGCCGATTCTGGGGTGGCTGTGCAATATTCTTGCAATGCGTGGATATGAGCTGAGCAAAGAGCGGATGGTAGAAGTTCAGAAAAATGTGGCCGGGATGAAAAAATAAATAGAAGCCGGAATGTTAATGCCGCAAAAAGCAGGCATGGACAGATAAAAAATAAAGTATGTAAACAAAATCAGGAGGTAATTACAATGAAGAAAAAATTAAGTATGTTACTGGTGGCACTGCTTTGTGTGGGAATGATGGCAGGATGTGGTCAGTCAACGGATGAGGACAAAAAAGAGGATACCACAAAACAGGAGCAGCAGGCAGACAATCAGGACAGCAGTGACAATCAGGACAGCAGTGATAACCAGGACGATAGTGACAAGGCAGGCGACGCGGCGGGCGATTTGATCAGCGAGGACATCGTATTGTCCGGAACTTACTACAGCGGACAGGTACAAGTAACAGTTACGATTCGTCCAGACGGAACTGCTTTGATGGTTGCTAACGGAGTCTGAAGGTACATGGGAAGCAGGCAGCGGCGATGTGTTCATCACGGCACATTTTGACGGTGAGCAAGCGGTTGATTTGGATATCACCGAGGAAGACGGAGTATATACGGCACCGTTTGCCATCGTGCCGGGAATGACGCTGCAGGGAAAGTAATATCCCCAAGGTTTGCAGGCTGTCGGAACATAGATTCAGGGCAGCCGGTGAACTTAAAGAGACAGTATATTATTTGCTATAAATTATGAAATGTTACATGTCACGGTTTAACCAAGATTAAACAGTATTCAAAAATCAATGGCAGCACCTTGATTCCCCTTTGCAGGGGGCGCGGTGTTGCTATTAATTTTTGATTATGAACTTTTATCTTTTAAGCCCATTGAAAAATTCTGTTGGTCATTGTTAAAATGGGGAAGGAATGTTATAATAAATAAGGATTTAGATGTATATCTTGTTTAAATTGAAAATGTAATGGAAAATTATAATGATCCATGGGAGTGGTTGAATGGAAAATAGGAGGTCGCTATCATGTTAGCAGCGGTAAAAGGATATTATGATGGAAATCAAATAGTTGTGAATGAAGATGATCGCAAAAATCTTAATGTTGGGGACGAGGTGGTTATTACTATTTTGGAGAGGTTTAATAGAAAAAAGGTTGAGACAAGGGCGGAGAAAAGAAGACGTTTAGTAGATTCCGATGCTTTCGTCATTTCAACGGGGAGAACCGCAGAGGAAATAGATGAATATGTAAGGGAGATGCGTTCTGATGACAGAAGATAAAAAAATCTTTTTAGATACGTCGCCTATCGTGTATTATTTGGAAAATAATGTGGTGTACCATCCCAAAATGAAAAAGTTTTGGAAAGAGTATGAGGAGTGCGATTATATTACCTCGGCGGTGACAGTGACGGAGTATTTGACATATCCATATCAACAGAAAAACTTAAAGATGATAAATGCTTTTTATGCCTTTGTTGATGGGATGGATATAGAGATTAAAAGTATTGATAGAGCAATCGCTGAGAGGGCGGCACAGATTAGGGCGGAATATAAATTTTTTAAAACAATGGATTCTTTACAACTCGCAACGGCATATCTGTCTGGATGTGATTTGTTTTTAACAAATGACAAGCAATTAAGGCAATTTAGGGAAATTCGGTGTATCACCGTTGAAGAATTAGAGTGATTATATTTTCGAAATCAGGCAGAGCCACAAAAATAAAAATGTCCGAGAACCCCATAAAATCAAGGCTTTCAGACATTTTCAATCGAACATGGGAGCAGGGGATGAGAGAATCGAACTCCCGCCAAAGGTTTTGGAGACCCCTATCATACCATTTGACCAATCCCCTAAGCTGTCGGCATGTCGCCGAACACTTAGATATTATTCTCATAATAGCACCATTTGTCATGAAAAATTTTAGAGAAAATGAAGGTGAAAGGTAACGGTTCAGCATTGGCTGAATTCTTAAGGTGGAAAAATGACGTTTGAAACGGAAAGGTTAATTTTGCGTCCGTGGGAGGAATCGGATGCAGAAAGTTTATACCAATATGCGAAGAATCCCGCGGTCGGACCGATTGCAGGGTGGCCTCCGCACACCAGCGTGGAAAACAGCAGGGAAATTATAAAAGGCGTGTTGTCGGAGCCGGAAACATATGCGGTCGTGTTGAAAGAGACGAAGGAACCGATAGGAAGTATCGGGTTGATGATCGGCGCGGCGAGTGGATTGGCCTTGCCCGGGGACGAGGCGGAAGTCGGGTCCTGGGTTGGCGAGCCTTACTGGGGGCGGGGACTGATTCCAGAGGCCGTGCGCGAGCTGATGCGTTATGCGTTTGAAAACTTGGGAATGAGGAAGATGTGGTGCGGTTATTTTGACGGGAATACGAAGTCACTGCGGGTGCAGGAGAAATGCGGCTTTCGTTATCATCATACGTTGGAGGGGGTTCGCTGTTCGCAGCTTGACGAGACGCGGACGGAACACGTCACATGTATTTCAAGGGAGCGGTGGGCAAAGGCGTTTTTTGCAAGTGGCACTGAGTCGTAAGGTCGAAAAGGGCGATTGTGGGACAAGAAAAAGTCGTGTATACTTTTACTTATGGAAAAATTGGCAAGGATTCTATTTGTAAAAGGAGACCGTGTGAGGGGCATGCAGGCAAAGGAAAAAAGTTCTCAAAAAGATCATTCAATGATTCTATTATTGGCAAATACGTTGATGTGGTCGGTAATGGGGGCATACATGCCTTTTATCCATTCTTTTTATTCTGTGAGGGGGCTTTCCACGCTGGAGATTGGAGCCTTGACTGCCATAACCCCGGTTCTTGCAATTTTGATTCAACCGTTCTGGGCCTATTTGAGTGATTTTACTGGAAGGAGAAAGGTGGTTCTGATTTCGATTGTCTTGGCAAGCGGACTTGCCATTCAAGGTTATCGATTCTGTCATGTATTCTTTTTGTTTGTGGCGGAAACTTTGATGTTTGGCACTTTTAGCACTTCGGTTTTGCCTCTCAGCGACGCGCTCGTGTCGAATCATGCAAATAAGTCAAAATTGGGCTTTGCCAGAATCCGGATGGGAGGCACGATTGGGTTTGCGATTATGGCGTTGATTCTGGGCAACGTGGTAAAAAGTGACGTGAGCCTTATTTTTCCAATTGCCGGATTGGGGTATTTGCTTTTGGCACTTTGCTATTTGGGGCTGCCGAAGGATGTCCCGCAAAAAACGCTCAGGGCACGTTCCAAGGGCAGGGTTTTTAAGGATGATAAGGTGTTTTTTGTGTTTTTTCTGGCTTTTCTTGTGCAGTTTGGCACGAGCGTCAGTGGCTTTTACGGGGTTTACGTGCTCGAATTGGGATATAATCAGTCGATTATGGGGCTTTCCAGCTGTATTTCCGCCCTGAGCGAATTGCCCATATTATTTTTTGCGGATAAAATACTGAGACGGTTTAAAATCAATCACCTGATGATTTTTGCCGTGTTGATGAACGCGCTTAGAATGTTGTTGGTTGCAAGCGGCATACTGCCGTTGATGATAGGCGCACAGGTTTTGCAAAGTGGATCTTATATGATCCCATATTATTGCTGCATCGTATTCATCAATGAAAATGTGATTGATGGGAAGATTTCCCAGGGGCAGAGCCGCCTGGCCATGGTGCAGCAGGGTTTTGCGACGGTGTCGGGCAGTTTGCTGGGAGGGGCAATATCCGGTCAAATCGGTTTGAAAAGCACCTTTATGGTGGTGGCCGCAGGATTGGCGTGTGTGAGTGTGATTTCGATATTTATCGGTAAAAGGATGTTTGATGATGAAAGGTAAAAGATTTTTTGTCCTTTGCCATCAAATGATATAAACATTTAAAAGGGCATGCATTTCATGTTTGTACGAAATGCATGCCCTTTGGAACACCTAACCATAAGGAACAGGTTTCACAAGCGAAACGCCTTGTTCTCATATTTATACGAGCTTCTTCGCCATGCAATATACTCTCGTGGCGTTGATTTGCACTTGTTTTTTCTCCAGGCTGCCATTCTGCAGTGCTTTCAGGATATTTTCATAATCCCCCTTGCTGCCAGGCATTACCAGATCCCCACCGGCAGCGGCGATTTTCGCGGCATTCGGAGCCGGATGGATGGAGGCCTTGTTCATGGTGCCGCCGTTGACAATCCAGTCGGTCATCACGATGCCCTCGTACCCGTATTCATTGCGCAAAATGCCTTCGATGATTCCTCTGTGTTCGGAGGTGTGGATGCCGTTTAACAAATTGTAGGATGTCATCAGCGCGTGCGGTTGAGATTCTTTTACACAGATGCCGAAGCCCTTTAAGTAGATTTCCCGCATCGCCCGTTCGCTGACCTGGCTGTTGTTATTGTAACGGTTGGTTTCCTGGTTGTTGGCCGCGTAATGCTTAATCGTGGTGCCGCACTTGGGATGCTTTTGCACGCCCAACGTGATGGCGGCGGCAAATTTACCGCTGATTAACGGGTCTTCGGAGAAATACTCGAAGTTCCGTCCGCAACGGATGCTTCGATGGATGTTTAAAGCAGGTGCCAGCCACAAATGTACGCCGAAGCGTTCCATTTCGTCGCCCACGATGTCTCCGCAGTCTTTGGCCAGTTCTAAATTCCAGCTTTGTGCCAGAGCCGTGCCAATCGGGATGGCAGTGGCGTATTGTTCGTGAACCACGTCGCCGGCCTTGGGCTTTTTCACCATCAAGTCCATCAGCCATACGGCAGGCTTTGGCATAAATTCAGCGATGCTTTCCGGCATTCCGGCACCGATGCCATGAACCCCTTTGGCATCTACGAAATATTCCCGGGTGAGACGAAGTCCGGCCGGCCCGTCGGCCATCACCATCACCGGAAAGTCCTTTGCATCCGTGGCATTGGCGGTTTCACCCGCCGCACCGGCAACGGTCTTGCTGGCACTGCCAATGATGTTGCCAAGGCCGCCTTTCGGGTCGAACGCCCCGACATTCATCAAGACGAGCTGCTCGTCCGTCAGGACGGCAATCGCAGGCTCGATTTCCGGTTCTTTTGCTTCGGTGACAGAAACGGTGGCAAAGCTTTCGGCAGAGAATTTCAGTACCGGGGTATCTTTTGGAATGTCGGTCTGCACTTTTTGTTCTGGCTTCCAATCGATAAAGTCCGGCCTTCCACAGCAGTTGCTTGTCTTTATGGTGACCACGTCCGCGTCCAGACGGGCGACGGCGCAGATGTCCGTGTCCACGCTGCTGTTGCCGACGCGCAGGATATAATCTCCTTTTTCCAAAAGATACTGTGCATTTTCCGTGTCATAGGCGGCCAAATCTTCCAGGGAAAAGGTCATCGTCACTTCTTCGGATTCACCAGGAGCCAATGACTTTGTTTTTGTCCATGCGGCCAATGCCTGGTAAGGCTGGTCAAGCCGGCCTTCGGGGGAGGAAACGTAAAGCTGGACGACTTCCTTGCCTTCTCGTGTCCCAATGTTTTTTACAGAGACCGTCACGCTGACTTGTCTCGAATTTCCTTGCGTGGAAACCGCTTTTGCGGCGGAACCTGAGAGCTCGAACTGTGTGTAGCTAAGTCCATAACCAAATGGAAACAGAGCTTTTTTGCCCACGGAGTCAAAGTAACGATATCCGACATAAATGCCTTCGTTATAGCGCGTGTCGTTGATATCGCCGAATTCACCCATGGCCGGATAATCCTTCCAGGCGGACCAGGTTGTCGTAAGCTTTCCGGAAGGCGTCGCCCTTCCAAGCAGGATGTCGGCCAGCACGGCTCCCGTCTCCACGCCGAGTTGTGAGAGCAGGAGGATGTTTTCTACCTCCATCACCGGCGACAGGTCGACGGCTCCGCCCACGTTGAGCACCAGAATGAACTTTTTATATTTGGCCTTTAATGCCAGGATGTCACGAGCTTCCGTCCTGCCCAGCAAAATGTCCCCGGCCACCGGTTCGCGGTCGGAACCTTCGCCGGAAATGCGGGAGAGCACATATATGGCAACGTCCCCGTCACCATCAAGGGGCAGGTCATATTCCGGTTCCGGCATGACGGCACCCATTCCCTCAAGTACGGCCATCGTATGCTTTTTCTTTGCCCTGGCCTTGATTTCCTTGTGAAACTCTTTTTTGGCATCTACGAGCAGAGCGTCATAGGCATCCAGCCAGTCGGTCGTGGTGACGGTAAAACCGGCCTCGGTAAGTCCCTGCTCGACAGTGACGAAATAGCGGGAGTTCACCTCGCCGGAACCGGTGCCGCCCTTGATGGTGTGGCGTGCCCCGCTTCCGTACAATGCGACTTGTCCGGCCTGCTCCAACGGAAAATCCCCGTTATTTTTCAACAACACGGTACATTCCGCAATCTGCTCCCGCAGCGTTTTGAGATGCTTCTGTTCATAATCGTTTAACTTCATATATTCCTCCTCCTCATTGTGTCGTTATGAGCAACTTGCTTACCATTGTACTAAAATAGGTTCCTTTTTTCTACCATATTTTAGTGCTATCTATAAAATATTCCCCTTGATAAAGGAAATGATGATCAAGGGGAAGTATCAGATGTTTTTTGTTTTATAGAATACACTCCAGCTGGCAGTCGCGAGGCTCTTTTCCCGCATGTCCTTGATGATATAATGCGGCCTCGGTGCACCCCATCGCTTTATAAAATGCCTGGCTTTCCACGGCGGGATGGGAAGAAATATATAATTTGCGGGCACCTTGTTCTTTCGCCCAGGCTTTGGCCGCAAGAAACAAGGACTTTCCAATCCCATTACCGCGCATATCCTCCGACACATGAATGCTGGACAAGTCAAGGTACTTTTCCGTATCGCCAAACAAGCCTGATTCCACGGAAACAAAACCCTTTAAATTTCCGTCGCTAAAGGCCGCGTACACAAAGCCGCCCGTATCGACGGTGTTTTTCAAACATATGGCTAATATGTTATAATCCTCTTCCGACCAATCATCGACGAACGGGTCGTCCTTGATGATCCACCGGCCGTTTTCCCTTCGCCGGCACTTGGTGACGACCTGGTGACGGATGAAAGTTTGAAATAACTCGCTGCATATTTCGTTTGATGATAATTCTCGATATTGAATCATATTGATAATCTCCTTGAAAAGGATAGGGCGACTATTTGCCATCCTTTTTATATTCTTCTATTTGACAGCTATGTTCTTTCGTGGCCTTGTCGTAATTAATCCCGACGAGAAGAACCTTGCCGTTATAGTCTTTCAGGCTTTCGCAGTAGTTTTTATCTTTAATTTGGGAAATCGCTCCGGAGGCACTTTGATTCCATTTTAACTCAATTACGAGTGCGGGACGTTCCATATCATTTTTTTTAGGGATAAATACCATATCTGCGATTCCTTTCCCCGTTGGCAATTCCCGATATAGCGTATAATAATTACGTGCCACGTAAAAAGCCAGTGAAATGGTGTAACTGAGAGCATTCTCATCGTTGTATTGTAAATAAGAACTTTCGTAGTGAGCCATCTCCACGGCTTTTGAAACAAATGTCTCATCCTTATTCCAGACTGCTTCTAATGTGGAATGGGAGTTTTTAAGTGCTTTTGAGACTTCGCCCCAGTTAGAATTACTAATGGCGGTAACATATTCATTTGTTATCTCGAGATTCGGGATGAATACCTCCTGAGTATCACTGCGATAGCCTAGATATCCCAGGTGGACGAGCAGTGTGAGCACGTCATCTTTGGAATGAAAGGTCACCATGTCGTTAGTAAAACTGTGAACGTCGATATGAATTCTGTTTTTTCCGTTCATCATTTCAATGATGTCATCTTTGAGTCCTTCAAAATTCATGTCTATATACGTGCGGAGTGCCTCGAATGTTTCTGTCTGATTCCAATAATGCTGGAAACTGCCAAAGCGCATGGCGCTGACGACAGAGCGGGGGTTGTACACAGAACCGATGCCCTCTAAAAAGTATCCGTCGTACCATTTCTTCGTTTCGTCAAAATCCATATGAAACTGTTCGCACAATGTCAGTACCTCTTCCTCGGTAAATCCTACGTATTGTGCCAGTGCGCCTTGAAAGGTCATGGAAAATTCGTCAAACATATTTAGGGCACTGTGTGTACCGTACTTTTTGATGGGGAGAATGCCCGTCATATAGCAAAGTGAAATATATCCCTTGTCTTTTAATAAGTCACGAAGAAAGTCCAGGTACTGTTTTTGTGCCTCTGCCTCGGATTTATATTCTCTGAAAATGCAGTCCCATTCGTCAATGATAAAGACAAAAGGAATTTTAGCAGCAGTGAAAACATCCATCAGACATCCAATTAAGCTTGTATCATCAAAATAATCAATATTCGGATAA
>CATLEQ010000086.1 GCA_949915905.1 uncultured Lachnospiraceae bacterium
GTGGAGACGTTCGCCTCCGCGAAAGAGTTGCTTGAGAGAATGGAGAACCAGAATTTTGAACTTTTATTTTTAGACATTCACATGCCACAGATGGACGGCGTGGATTTGGGGAAAATGTTGAAGGAGCGGGTGGATGCCCCGGAAATTATTTTCGTTTCCAGCAATACGGAGCGGGTGTTCGAGACGTTTGCCATCCATCCGTTCGGGTTCGTGCGTAAGAACAAGTTTTTAGATGACATTCACGAGGTGATTTCGCGCTACGTGGAGACAATGGAAAAGGAGACAAGGGGGACGAACCTGGTGCATTTCAAGGAAGGGCAGGGAACCATCACGCTGAACGCGGAAAAAATAGTTTACATCGAGTGCTACCGCAACGTACAGACGGTGCACGTGGACGGCCAGGAGGAAGTGGTAAGGCTGTATTCTCGCATGGAGACGCTCGAGCAGGAGCTAAGGCCGTTTCATTTCCTGCGCATCCATAAAGGGTATTTGGTCAGCTGCCGGTACGTGAAACGCTTTGACGGCAAGAGCGTTTCGCTGATTACGGGGGAGACGCTTCCCGTGGGGCGGCAAAAGCGGCAGGCCGCCATGGACGAATATATGGACTTCGTGCGGGAAAACGGGGGGTACGTGGGAAATTCTGGAAATACTCTTGAAAATTACAAAAAGTCCTACTTGCATTAGACTTGGATTTGTGTTAAAGTCCTTATAAAGCATTATATTTCTAAGAGAAGGGTTCCAATGAGTTGTTTTGAAACGATTCTCACTTTCCAAATGATTTATGGTTCTGAATCATTCTTGCCATGTGGCACGTATAGAAATCTCAATGCTTGTAACCCATTTTTTAAAACAGCAGAGAGGTTTCGGTCAAAAGATGTGCGGTGAATGACATAGGTGGTTTCATTTGGAGATGCGCACGGTTATGAACCTATACAAGCCACACGCAATGTTGTGGGAGTGGCTTGTAACTATGAACCTCCTGCACCAGTACATGAAAAGAAGGAGGATTCATATGGGTGTAAAGGACACGGTGTCGATAAAGTATTTGCGGCAGAACAATATCTTTGCCGATGTTTTCAATTACTTTATCTATCATGGGGAGCAGGTTATCGTTCCGGACGGTCTGGAGGAATTGGATACGAGGGAGATAGACGTTCCCTATGGCGGTGCGGACGGTGCCGAGCAGCCGGTACAGAGGACGCGGGACATTATAAAATCGGTCGTCACAATGAGAGATAAGAGGGCGGCCTATCTTTTGTTGGCAATTGAGTCGCAAGCTGACATACATTACGCGATGCCGGTGAAGAACATGATTTCGGACGCGCTTCAGTACGCGAAGCAAGTGGAAAAGGCAATCGCTTCGCACAAGAAATCAGGAGATTATAAGGGTACGGGTGGTGCCGAGTATCTTTCAGGGTTTATGAAGTCCGATCGGCTTTTGCCGGTGGTGACCTTGACCATTTACTTTGATTCAAAAGCGTGGGATGGGCCGTTGTCCATCCATGAGATGTTCGGAAGCCAGGATTCAAGATTGTTTGAACTGGTGCCTGATTACCGAATTAATCTGTTGGCACCTTTTGCAATGGAGAAAAAAGATTTTGAGAAATTTAGAACTACATTAAAGGAAATATTGACATTTATAAAATATGCCGATGACAAGGAACGGTTGGAAAAGGTGTTAGAAGAAGACGAGGTGTTCCGTCATCTTGGCAGGACGGAGGTGGACGTGTTGAATGCATGTGTCGGAGCGAAAATAACTATGAAAGAAGACGAGGAGGAAGCAAATGTGTGTTTGGCGATTGAGCAAATGAAAGAGGAGGCGGCAAAAGAAGCAGTGGAAAGAGCGGAGAAAGCCGCAGAAAAAGAAAGAATGAAATCATTGGCGGATATTGTGAAAAACCTTGTGGAAAATGCGGGGTGGACGAAAGAACAAGCGATGGCAAACATGAAAATTGCCGATGACGAACAAGAAATTCTTTTAAAGATGTTGGCATAAGGAGGCGGAGAAAAAAAGGATGGCAGTCTATGTGAAACGATAGGAAGGTTTTTAATCTGTTTGAGAGAGACAAGAACACATGCCCGGCCATGTATTTGGTCGGGCACGAAAAGAATCTTGAAGCCAGGGCGGTGTTTGGTGTGAGAGTTTCGCAAGCCAAACACTTGGTCCCAGAAAGCATCATGCTTCGTTTTGCTTCTTATTTTCAATCGCCAGGGCGATTTCGTCCACTTCCTTCTTGCCCAATTTATATCCGAAGGCAAATACCAGTCCCCCAATCAGGCAGAAGGCCGCCGGAAGAATCAGGACGCAGGCGATGATGCCGGTATGGACGCTTGCCGCCTGCTCTGTTGCGCCGTTTATGAAGCCGGTGGCCGCCAGGATGTATCCCGGAAGGGCACCTGCCACGCCCTGGCCGACCTTGGTGATGAAGGAGTTCAAGGAGGCAATCGCGGCCTCGGCCCGTTTTCCGGTCGTGTACTGCACGTACATCGTGTTGTCCGCCTGGATTCCGTATAAAAGTGTCAGGTAAAAGCCCATTCCGAGGCTGGCGATAAAGGTTCCCACATAGGCCATCGTAAGCGACGTGGGGGCAATCAGGCGCAGTGCCGGCCCGGCGGCCGAAATGAAGACGCCGGCGGCGTACACTTTTTTCTTGCCGATGGCATTTGCCAAAAGCGGTGCGACAATCATGCCCGGAACCATGCCGAACATCGAGATTCCCGAGACGCCCGCCATGAGGGAAAGGTCGCCCATGATGTAGGTGAAATAGTACGCGTTCGCCCCGGTGGCCACCTGGCCGCCGACCACGCAGAGCAGGGCGGCAATAAACGTGACCAGCACGGGTTTGGAAAGGAGGAAGCCAATCAGATCTTTGAAACTATATTTTTCCTCTTCCGTTCCTTCGAACGTGACGCGTTCTTTTACCCCGAGCGCGCCTACGATGGAACCCACGAGGGTGACCGCCATGGCACCGAAAATCAATAAGTAGTAGCTTTCAAGCGTGCCCGAGGCGACAATCATCGGTCCCACGATGCCAAGCCCCATGGAACCCAGGGTGTAGGCGACGGATTTGACGAGGGAGAGCTGGTTTCTCTCCTTGTTGTCCGCGGTCATGACCGGCAAGAGGCTGTTTAAGGAAATGTCCATCATGTCGAACGTCCAGCCAATTAGCAGGTAGGTGATGTAGACAATCACGTATTTCCCGACCGGCGACCATACCGCGCCGAACCACAGTAAAATGTAATTGATGACGCAGATGATTGTGCCGACGATCAGCATCGGACGGAATTTCCCCATTTTCGTGACCGGAAACTTGTCGAGGATGAATCCCATGATGGGGTCGCTTATGCCGTCCATGATTTTGAAAACCAGGAACAAGGTCGCCAGGGCGGCCGGGTCAAGTCCAACCACGTCCGTGTAAAAAATCAAGAAGAACATGCCAAGCAGCGTCATTAAGGGAATATTTCCCAAATTTGCCAGAAAGTAACTGAACTTTTCGCCGATTCCTACCTTTTGATTTCTATTATTCATTTGTATGATCCTCCCTTGGGTTCATTATTTGCATTTCGGTATGTTTTTAAAACGACCTTTCCCGTCATTCCATAGTCTTCCACCTTGGCGGAAATGTTCATGAAGTTCGACGAGGGCGAGGCTTCCTTCTCGTCCGCGGCAGACGAATCCGCCTTTGATACCGCGCATTGTCCGTCGGCGTTCGTCTCTGATACCATGCCTTGTCCGTCGGTGTTCGTTTCCAATTCCATGTTGCCGTTGTTGGCACCCCCCATCAGGAGCATGGAGTTTTGCACGGAGGTGTCATAATATCCCCTTGCCAGAAGGCGGTTGTTCAACGTGCTTGACACCTCGACGCGGATTTCGTTGTGCCCCGGTACGAGAAGGCCGCCGATTTCCAGGGCTCGCTTGTTGATATTATAGGGCTTCGCCTTTTGGCCGTTCACGTAAACGGCCGCGCTGCAGCCGTTGGTGGAGCCAATCTCCAACACCGCGCCGTTTTCATCCGACCAGTCGCCTGGCAAGTCGACGGTGGTGTCGTAGTAGCCCACGCCGGATACATTTGCACCAATCGCCGGAATGTCCTTCCAGGGAATCGTTTTTACCTCCCCGGCATCAAGTAGGGTCTTTTTCGTTTCGTAGTAGATTTCCCTGGTGATGATTCCCAGTCCCCGGTCTTCGGTGATTTCTTTCTTGTCGCCCTCGTTCCAGTCCTCAACGACCAGGTGCCATGTGGGAAGCGGGATTTCCGTTTCATAAATGCGCTCTTCTGCAAGCTCCCTTGGTTTTTCATTTTGGTCAAAAATCAGCATCGTCGCCTCACCCGGCTTCAGCGTTAATGTGACGATCGTGTCTGGTCTGCCCGTTTTCTCCGTTTGACCAGTCCCCCCGTCCAGCTCGCGGATTTCGCCCGTCCAGCAGTCGGCCTCGTAAGGCCTGCCGCCGCCCGCCACCTTCAAAGAGACGCTCGTCGGCTCGGTTTCGGCATAGAGCATGTTGTAGACGAAGAGAATGATTTCGTTCCCGGCTTGGCGCATGCAGGTGAGGATATTTTTATTTTCCTCGGCAAATTCGGCTCGCGCTCTTACGCCGAGATCTGAAAGCATTCGGCCCGTGTCGGCCTGCACGTTTGTCTCCTTCACGTTTGGCAGATTCTTGATTTCCTCAATAATCGCGGCCAGCTCGCAATCGGATTCCATGACGAACGGTGTCTTCGAGGCCGCTTTTTTGTGAAGTACGGTGATGCCCGGACGTGCGTCCTCGACAACGCCGTTGACGAAAACCATCCGTTGTCCCGCCTTTGCCAGCGAAAGCAGCTTTTTCGCGGCCGTAAGCGGCATGAACTCCTGGAAAATAATCAGTGCCTGGTATCCCGGCCCGTCAGGATAAAGTTCGTCGCCATTCGTCGCCGTGAAGTTCTCCTCCAAAAGCTGCGGGGCGAAATAATCCCAGGTGTATCCGGCGTGTTGCAGTCCCATGTCCTTCCAATAGATTCCTTCGTCGCCGCGCATCAGGTGACTTTCATACAGCTCGCGTTCGGACAACCCGCTCGTGATGGTAATCATGTTGTTGAAATAGTAATCTAACCGGAGGATTCCCAAATCTACGCGCGGCTTTCCGGCGCGCAAAAGTTTTTGACAGCGGGCGAGCATCCGCGTCCAATCCGGATAGTGCCGGTACGCGGGCTGGCGGCAGCCGAACCGCTCCGAGAAAATTGGCCACATGCCTTCGTGTCCCGGCCAGTAGGTGGACTCTTCCGAGCCGCAAATGCTGGAATACCCATGGAGCACGGTTCTTGTCACGCCGGCGGCAAATTGGGTGAAAATAATCTGGTTATAAAAGTCAAGCGGCATCATGTAGTTTAACAGCGTCGCTCCCGTTTCGCTGGAGTAAATCCGGTCGTAAATGTGTGCCGCCCCGGCAAGTCCCCGGTAACTCTCTATCTGCGAGCCGAATTCCAGGGATTCCGTTTCGATTCCGTCCACGTATTTTCCCGGTTGGGAAATCTCGAACGGCAGTCCGTAGGAAATCTCCGCGCGCAATTCCATGCCGATACCGTGCAGCCATTCCTGCATGGGCTTTAGCATGTTGTCCATGTATAGGTCCGTCATTGTCTGGTAGAGGTCATTGTGGAATTTTTCTAAAAACGCCTTGTCCTCCATCGTGAAATGGTACTCGTGCACCGTGGGCATCATGCCGCACTTTTTGACCACGAAGGGCAGGTAGGGAACGACGTCGTATCCCCGCCGTTTTTGAAATTCCTCGTTGAAATGATAGCCCCAAAGCTGCCCCCCGGCTCCGAAGGTGGACAATTCCAGCGAATCCATGTACATCATGCCGCGCCCGTTTTTTGAGAGGTTCGCCCGCAGCTCGTCGGTTAAGACAATCTTGTCCCAATAGTCGATAAAGGCATCAATGCCGTAGTGGTCAATGTAGTTTACCGTGTAGGAAGTCGCGCAGGAGGGACGGGCAATCTGGCCGGTGCCGTGCAGCCAGAAAGTAAACAGTTTGTAAGTGCCGTCCGTCGGTGCCGTCCAGTCGAGGCGGTTTTCTTTTACAAGGCCGGTCAGCACGAGGGTTTCCTTGGCCAATGTGGGAACCTGCCGTTTCGTGTCCGTGACATTCACGACCCTCGCCGCGACGACGGCGACGAGTTCTTGCAGGTTCACGTTTTCCGTCTTGATGGTGCACCGTGGCAGTTCGCCGTTTCTGGATTGTCCCGGCAGCAGGGTCTCCACCACGTAATCCAGTTCCTTGGCCGCCGCCTTGTCATCCGGCGTGATGGAGATGAGGTTGGCGTTTGACCAGTTCGTTCCGCTCGTCATGCTGACTCCCATCTCTCGCTCGGTGGCTTCCGCGACCAATGTGTGCGTGTCGTGCACCCATTCCTCTGAACCCCAACCGTACAGCTTTGAGTCCGCGCCGGGTTCCTCCATCGCCAGAAATTCGATGGCGCCCATGCCCATGTCGTCGAGCATTTGCATCTCGTGTTTTAGCGTGGCATCCGTGTGTATGCCCTCGGCCAGCCACCAGCGTACGTCCGGTCGGTATTTCTTTTCTGGCGGCGTTGAAAAATAATGTTCCATTTTCTTCTCCTTTCGATTGTTAGCGGCAATTTTAAATGGCTGGATGCCGTCACAATTTACAGCGGTTGAGCCGTGAATTTTGACATTTATGCCGAAAATGCTTGCCTATGGGTAGATTTTATTGCTATAATGCATAAAAAACAATGACGCATACTGCTCGTTTTTTCCTCGATTCTGCTATGGAGGTGAGAGAGATGTTGATATTGGAAGGGATTTTTGACGAGATGCTTCAAAGTGAATATAAAGAAGAACTGGAAGCGTTTTGGGACATGCACAAGATTCAGTTGGGACGCATCAGGGAGCGTGCGAGACATTTGGAGGCAAGCGACCCGGAGGGGGCGGATTCCCCCGGGGAAGGCGAGTTCGCGGGTGACTTTGGTTTTTTGGAGGCGAATATGGAAAAGGCGGCCGTCCAATCCAGCTTCGCCTATTTGCCGGACGCGGGAGAGCGGGAGCATTTGCTGTATCCCATTTTCATCAGCCGTTGGCACATGCCGTCCACTCATTTTACCAAGCGTTCCGGTTGGAAATGTTACCAGCTTATTTATACCCATGCGGGATCGGGCACGTTGAACTTAAATCATCAGATTTACCAGTTGAAGCCGAACAGTCTCTGTCTGCTGGACTGTCGCACGTATCACTATTTTTTTGCCTCCGCTCCGGAAGGGTGGGAGTACTCCTTCGTGCATTTTGTCGGGAATACCGCCGATTATTTGTGTGAAAGGATCAAAAAGGGCGGAATCTTGTACAGCAATTTGAAACATACCGTGATTCAAAAACGATACGACGCCCTTCTGTCTTTTGCCGAAAAGAATCCGGATACCGCCGACATTTCCTTTCACAGCCACCTGACGTCGCTCTTGGCGGAGATGGCCTGTTTCAAATCGACGAGGCCGGAAATGGTTGTCCCCGCGTGGCTGTCGGAGGTTCAAATATATATTTTGGAACATTATAATGAAGAATGGAATATTCATGACCTGGCGGCGCGTTCGTTTTTAAGTGACGGCCGTTTCGCGCATGCGTTCAAGGAAATGATGGGGTGTACCCCTTTGGAGTATCGTGACTATTTGCGAATCGAGCATGCCAAGGAATATTTGCGTAATACGGATTTTTCCATCGAACAGATTTGCAGCCTGACGGGGTTTGCCAACTTGTCCAATTTTTATACGAAGTTTGGCCGCCAGACGAACACGACCCCGGCGAAATATCGGAAACAGAATTAGGCATAACGCACGCTTGGAACTTCGTAAGGGAATCAGGTGCAAAGTTGATTGTTCGACTCTTTATAAACACTATAGGTTTTTGATATTGCGATTTGTGACTATTCCCAAAGGCTTGTGTCTGGATTCCAGTTTGATTCCCCTAAAGATGTATCCTCAAGCAGAGGACACATAAAGAAAGCGCCTACCCTACGATAGATGCTTTCATAAGTGATAATATCATTTTTGTTAGTTGCTGTTGTTTAATATATCGAGGAGCTCTCGAGGAGTTACAATGTACGGCTCTTTAGGAAAGTGCTTGATATTCCCTGTTACAAGATAAGCGTCATCATCCCGCTTCTCAAGTACAACTTCATAGAAAGGTACATCCTTCATATCCGGGAGGGTCATTCCGGAGGGAAATGGGTCAACAAGAATACCATATTTTTCAACAGCCGAAAGCAAGTATTCAATCATTTCGCCGGAGAAGCCAAATTTTTTACGAGAGAGGACTTCTCGATATTCTTTTGTGATAACATTACTGTAAATCGGAATGATTTCGCCGCTGATCACCTTTGCCAGAACTTGAACAGTGGCGGTATCATCTTTACTGGAGAGTAATGCCGAAACGAGCACATTGGTATCAATTACTGCGTAACAGATCATGCTTCAGTCTCCATTCTCCATTCGGGCAAGTCCAATCTCCTTATTGATTTCGTCCAGGCTCATATCTGCAACGCCGTTATTCTTGGCTTGTGCTCTTAAAGCCTTAAATGCCTGCATTGTACCTTCTCTGGTGATATCCATTTCCGGTGAGGAAATCTCAAACGGAATTCTACGCTGTCTCACAACAGCTCTTGCAAATACATTGATTGCAGTAGAAGCGTTCATGCCGAATTCCTGACATAATCCATCAAACTGCTTTTTTAACACTTCATCCATACGGACGCTGAAAGTTGCTTGTGCCATAGTCATGCCTCCTTTACGTTTTTTTATAGTATATACGAAAAGGTGCAAAAAATCAATGATATGAACACAATAGGCTCAAAATAATTTCGTTTGTGTTCTGCCAGAACAAGATTCTCACATTTTCGTAATCCCATCAACATCTTGATGAGTTCCCAAGACTGCTCTATCATACAATAACAAAAATTCAATTAATTTCGGCAGTTGATTTCATGAGCCGAATTTAATCAAAAATTATCTGTATCTTTTTGTGAGGCCGTATAAGTCAGCAGCAGGAGTGGCGTTGTCATTTCCTTGTCCGTTCAGAGAAAATTTATACAAACTGGCGAAAACCTATTGAAAAAAAGAAACCAAATGGTTTATAATCTATGTTAGATTGGCATACAGATTTGAAGTGGATGAGGAGGTGTCCTGTGAAATCATCCGATATGATAAAAGAACTGTGCGAAAAAGAAAACATAAGCGTTTCGGAACTCGCAAGGCGGATCGGACAGTCACCGCAGAATTTTGGGAAGAAGATGAAAAGGGATACTGTCACGTTTGACGAGATGGTTCAGATTGCGGATACGCTCGGAGTGGTATACGAACAAGCATTTGTACTGAAGGGCGGCAGGAAAATACAGATGGGAAGCAAGGTATAGAAGAATGGGGAATATACCGGGGTTCAGTATTTTTGCTGTAGCAAAAATACTGATGGGGACGATATGGGGTTTTGGCAGATAGAGCTTGAGAATGGAGCGGAGTGATATGAAAGATTTGGATAAATACAAAGGATGCCTGATTGGCGGCGCGGCCGGAGACGCACTTGGATATGCGGTAGAGTTTTTGGATGAACCGGGCATTACCGAAAAATACGGTTCAAACGGAATCACGGATTATGATTTGGCAAATGAAAAGGCCCTGATTTCCGATGACACGCAGATGACCTTGTTTACGGCCAACGGGCTGCTTTTGGGAACAACTCGCGGGAGGACAAGGGGAATCATGGGAAGCTACCCTTCCTACATTGCGTATTGCTACAAAGAATGGTATCGGACACAAACCGAGCGATATCCATTGGAATGCGAGAACGGCTATCACTACACATGGCTGTCCCATATTCCCGAACTGTTTGAAAGGCGGGCACCCGGCATGACCTGCCTGTCAGCCATTGAAAGCGGATGTTGCGGCACAATGGAGGAACCGGCAAATGACAGCAAGGGGTGCGGCGGTGTTATGCGCGTCGCGCCGATAGGGCTTTACTTCATCGACAATAAACATTATGAGCCGGAAGAGGTCATGCTCATAGGTGCCCAGACCGCCGCACTCACGCATGGCCATGAATTGGGATACATACCCGCCGCCGCGCTGGTTCACATCATCAGATGCCTTGCGCAGGAAGGCGGCCATTCTGTCCTTGAGGCTGTGAATGAGTCTTTATCGTGGTGCAGAGTTCTCTTTTCAAAGGCAAAGCATCTGAGGGAATTTGAGGATATTATGGAGCGGGCAATCAAGCTGTCCTCATCCGGCATGGGTGATATAGATGCCATCCACGCTTTAGGCGAGGGGTGGGTAGCCGAAGAAACGCTTGCAATCGCCGTATACTGTGCATTAAAATATCCGACGGATATTGGAAAAGGACTGATTGCCGCCGTGAATCACAAGGGAGACAGCGATTCCACGGGAGCCGTGGCCGGAAATATTATCGGAGCGAATGTGGGGCTTAGCGGCATTCCGCAAAAATTCGTCAGCCGCCTGGAACTGCGGGATGTGATTACCGAGATTGCGGAAGATTTATATCATGACTGCCCAATGCAGAGCGAATACGACATGGATAACCGGTCGTGGGATTGGGAGCATAAATACATTGAGAATGATTATCCTATTTGGAAAGCTGAAAAAGGAGTTAAAAATTGATGGTTCAAACAGCATTTGCACCAATTTGCACCCAAATTCGCCAGAAAGGAAATAGCATATTATGAGTGAAGAAAGAAAACAAATAAATTACGCGGTTGCATGTGTCAGTGAATTTGCGCGTAAGCATAATCTTGGAGGTGAATATCCTGAAAATGATTTTATAACCTATTGACAAAAGCAAGATATAAGAGGTATACTTAGAACCAAGTTAGCGACTACTAACCAAAGGCGGTCACTTTTACTAAAAATATGGGTTAGTTATTGCTAACCAACAAAGGAGAATCAAGATGTTTATCAGCTTAAATAATGCAGTAAAGAAATATGGAAGCGGCGAAGCGTTGGTTTATGCGCTAAACCAGGCCGAACTTATGCTTGACGAAGGAGAAATATGTGTAATTTTAGGCCCATCCGGCTCGGGGAAAAGCACGCTCTTAAATATGCTGGGAGGACTGGACACGCTGGATGAGGGGGAGCTTACGGTGGCTGGAAGGAAGGTGTCGGGGCTCTCCCAGGAACAGCGCACCGATTACCGTAAGGAGGATGTGGGCTTTGTTTTTCAATTTTACAATCTGATTTCCGACCTGACGGTGGAAGAAAATATCGAGGTGGTGGCGGATATCGCGGAGAATCCTCTTGACATTGACGAGGTGTTGGAGGCTCTTGACATTGAGAAATACCGCCGCCGTTTTCCCAGGGAACTGTCGGGCGGGCAGCAGCAGAGGGTGGCGATTGCCCGTGCCATGATTAAAAATCCCAAGCTCCTGCTTTGTGATGAACTGACCGGGGCACTGGATACGAAATCCTCGAAGCAGGTATTGAAATTCGTTGAGAAAATGAATGACCGGTTCGGTACGACGGTGGTTATTATTACACATAATGAAGCGATTGCAGGTATGGCGGACAGAATCGTTCGTCTGAAAGACGGTAAAATTTGTGAAAACCGGGCAAATGAACAAAAAATCCCTGCGGCAGAGCTTGTGCTGTAAGGAGGGGATTCGAATGAAGCTGAACAGACGATATATGCGAAGTATTAAGGAAAACCGGTCTTTTTATGTCTCATCGACGGTACTTACTGTTGTAACGCTGCTTTTATATTTTTTATTTACTCAACTTTCCCAGCAGATATTTCTAAACAACTCCTGTATAAATGCGGCCTGAGAGTTCATCCAATCGGTCACTTTACTTTTTATGCAGGCTGCGACATCCGCTGACAGTGTTGAAATATGCTCCACAAACAAAGCCATCAGGCTTTGGAGAGCAGTTGTTAAATCCATGTCCTGGATATCTTCGCAGAACATGAAGAATAATTCGCCATAGGTCTTCTCA